>QKIO01000026.1 GCA_003251015.1 Bacteroidales bacterium | reverse complement strand
GTGCAAAATAACAACCTTTAATCCGATTTTCCTAATCCTAATTCATCTTTTTTTCAACTCAATTACATCTCAAACCCTAACTGACTGATTTGTTGTGGAGAAATACGTGAAAAAAAATCATCCATCACTAAAACTAATCTATTGGTAATAGATTTATCCCCATTAATCAAAACACAACACCTGAATCCTCATCAAACAAAATCAAGAAACAAAGGATTGTTATCATTAACAATATTACGCAGTGTGCCTTTCTTTTATGACTCCTCTTTCAAAAAACGATGATTTTAGTTTTAAGGTATTTAAACGAAAAGAGGACGCAAATTGCGCCCTCTCAAAAATCGTATATTAAGTATTACTGTACTTCTAAAAGGTCTAGATCAAATATTAATGTTTCATTAGGACCTATATCACCACCAGCACCATTAGAACCGTAAGCCAAAGCAGCAGGAATGTACAAACGCCATTTAGACCCCTGAGGCATTAATTGCAAGGCTTCAGTCCACCCTTTAATAACTCCTGTAACAGCAAATGTTACTGGCTCGCCACGCTCAATAGAGCTGTCAAATACTTTACCATCGATTAAAGAACCTTGATAATGACATTTAACTTGATTGCTTGTAGTCGCAATAGGGCCAGTTCCCTTACGTAAGATTTCATATTGCAAACCTGAAGCCGTAGTGATAACTCCTGCACGTGCACCATTTTCAGCTAAGAATTTTTTTCCCTTTTCAAGATTTATAGCTCCCACAGATCCTGGTCCTGAGTTTTTCTTTTCTTGAGCGGCATCATAAGCAGCACGCAAAACTAAATCAGAAGAGGTTTGATCAAAATGGGATTTATTACTTGCTAACTCATTCAAAAATCCATTTACAAAAGCAGCTTGACTTAACGTATCAAACTGATTTTTTCTAAACTCCCAGTATTTATCTTGAACTTTTGTATTAACAAGAACTTTAGCTATCTCTATAAAAGAAGCTGAATCTATTTCAAAAGGCATTTGAGCCATTTGAGTTTTAACCTGACCAGCCTCTAAGTAACCCAATGCATAACTCACACTATCTAAGTTATTAGACAATTCCATGCGGGTGATGGTAGATTTTTGCGAACAAGAAACAACTGCCAAAGCAGTCAATACAAGCGCTCCTAATGTTTTTACAGTTTTCATTTTTCGATTATTATTAATAATTATTTAATAGCTAACAATTCTACTTCAAACACAAGAGTTGTGTGCGGTCCAATGCTATTGCCTGCACCACGCTCACCATAAGCAAGATTAGACGGGATAAACAATTTCCATTTAGAACCAACAGCCATAAGCTGAAGCGCTTCTACCCAACCTTGAATAACACCACTTACTGGGAATACAGCAGGCTCACCACGCTCTACAGAACTATCAAACACAGTCCCATTAATAAGAGTACCATGGTAATGACATTCTACTTGATCATTCGCTGTTGGCTTAACACCAGACCCGGCTGTTAAAACTTGATATTGCAGACCACTTGCCAAGGTTATCACACCTTCATTTTTTGCATTTGCAGCTAGAAATTCTTTTCCAGCAGTAATATTACCTTCGTGTTGTTTAGCTTGTAGGCTACCAAAGAATTCTTGCAAAACCATATTGGCTTCTTCAGAAGTCATTTCGGTATCACCACCATCTAGGGCAGATTTTAATCCTTTTGCAAAAGCATCGTATTCAACTGTTTCAATTCCAGAAGACTTAAGGCTTTGTGCCAAGTTCATTCCAAGAGCATAACTAATTTTCTTCATACTATATCCACATTTTTATATTGCAAAAATAGACTTTAAGAATTAAACACCAAGGATGAGTCCAACAAATTACATAGGCTTTGTTGCTCGCATCATCTGCCGCTTACCTGGAGGCCCAGGAAGACGCTCAACCGCAAAGCCACAGGCCATCATAGTTCGCCTCACTTCACCTTTAGCACAATAAGTTGTAAGAACACCACCAGGTTTTAAAGCACTAAACAGTTTAGAAAACACATCAAGAGACCACATCTCGGGTTGTTTATCTGGAGCAAAAGCATCAAAAAATACTAAATCATAATCACCCAAAAGAGTAACCGTTAGCAAATCAACCTCCTGTTTTAACATATTAAAATGAGGTCTCCATAAATAAGATTCACCCCACGCCGACTGATGTAACTCCCTAAATTGCTCTTTCTCTATATCATTATATAAATCACAACTTATTAATTGATTTATAACAGACATCTCTAGAGGATATTTTTCTAACCCATGGTAAAAAACATCTTTACCATAGGCATATTTAGCTGTTAAAAAAGCATTTAAGCCAGTTCCAAAACCAATTTCAAGAATTCGTAGTTGATGAGCATCATTACATAACAAGCCCGCATTAATAAAAACATGCATCGATTCGGTAAGTGCTCCTTTGGTTGAATGATAATGCTCATCTAACTCTGGAACAAAAAGAGTGGGTGAGCCATCCTCAGATTCCTTAACTTCAATTTCCCTTTTAATATTTCTAATCATAATCATAACAACTATACAATCCTTGCGTTAGCGAAAAATTATAAATCAATTGACGATTTATCATTTAATTGATTTACAACCATGATAAACCAAGTCATCGAAACCAATCCTTTGACCACACTCGACAAACTAATAGCCCACCAAACACCTACCATCCCTAAAATCTTAGGCAAAGAAAGCATCCACCCAACAGGCACCCTAAGACCTGTAAAAACAATACCTATAATAGAAGGAGGGATGGTTTTACCTAATCCATTAAATGCACCTCGAGTGATAATTTCCAAGATCATAAACACTTGAGAAACCGCCAATATATTTAAGTACACAACACCCATAGCCACCGCTTGAGGCTCATTAAAGAACAAGCCAAAGATACCCTTTCCTCCAAAGATAAAAACAAAAGTAACCAGCACCCCTAGCGCCACACCAATACCTATGGTAATGAAGTAACCTTTTCTAATCCGCTCCCACTTTCTAGCACCATAATTCTGCCCCACAAAACTACCCAATGCGGTAGCGAATCCAGAAGAAGTCATCCACGACAAAGCTTCTAACTGTGCTCCAACACTTTGAATGGCTATAGGCAAATCACCCCATTGAGTAATAAGACGAGCCAAAATAAGTGCAAAAATAGCAAACAAACTACTTTCGAGCGCCACCGGAAATCCCAGTTTGAATATACGTTGTGTAATTTTTCTATTCCATTTAAAGCGCAAAAAATTAGGATCCATCATCTCTTTAAGCCACACAAAACGAAGCATAAAAATAAGAAAGACAGCGGCTTGAGCAACAACAGTAGCCAAGGCTGCCCCTGAAACCCCCATTGCCGGAATAAATAGAAAGCCAAAAATAAAGATAGGATCTAATATAATATTCAACCCTAAACCAATCAGCAGATAATAAAAAGGCGATTTGCTATTGCCCATCCCATTATAGACACCTTGAAAGGTTGGATTAACAAACGTAAAAAGAAAGCCGACAGCCACAATACGTAAATAACTGACTGCATTAGCATTAATCTCTAAGGAACTAAATTTGAAAATATGAATAAGGGGTGTGGTAAAAAGCAACACAAAAACCATCACCACGAATGATAAAATACCAGCTATAATAAGAGCATGCCGAGCATAACGTGTAGCTAATTCAGTGTTTTTTTGCCCTAGGGACTGTGAAACACTAATTTCGGCGCCAACCCTTGTTATTAAAAGTAAAGACATGCCTAACCAAACGTAAAAGCCTGCAGCGCCAACCGAGGACACAGCATCACTGCCTACTCTACCTAACCACAGCATGTCAGTAAGATTATAAGCCATTTGCATCATGGAAGTGCCAATGATAGGCAAAGCAAGCCTTAGCAACTGCTTAAAAATAGGACCTTCGGTTAAATCAACAGTTTTATTACTCATGTAAAAAATGCAAAACAGATAAATACAAAGCCCAATAGTTTATAGTTAGCCATGAATGAGGATTTGTTAAAACAAAAAAAATCCGCATTAAGCGGATTCTTTTTTAAATATTGTGAAATGATTATAACTCATTAATTTTCTCAATCAATTTCAAAAACTTATCAAACATATCCTTTCTTAATTTCTTATAGAAAGACTTTACCATTTTCGCATTATG
>QKIO01000102.1 GCA_003251015.1 Bacteroidales bacterium | reverse complement strand
TCGGCAGTTATTTGCAGGTAGGTATCTTCGCAATGTAAGGTCTGTACTAGGTCAAAAATAGGTTTGTCTAACTCACGTATCTCAATGGCAATGGCGCCTTGCCCACATGCCGACACAAAATCATTCACCTCAAATAAAGTGGTAATCACCTTCTCAAAACCCAAACGGATTAAACCAGCACCAGCCATCACCATAGCATCGCAATGCCCTTCACTCATCTTACGCAGGCGCGTTTCTACGTTGCCACGTATATCTACCACTTTTACTTTTGGGTTGAGGCGGTGTACTTGCGCTTTGCGTCGTAAAGAGGAGGTGGCTACTACATGCCTTTCATCCATTTGTTCAAGCATCAAGCCATCTTTACTGACCCATGCATCCTTATGTTCGGCACGTTTTAGGATTGCCCCTAATTGTGCGCCGTTGGGAAATACCGTTGGTAAGTCCTTCAAACTATGCACCGCCATGTCAATTTCATTGGCAAAAAGAGCCTCTTCTATTTCTTTGGTGAACAAACCTTTGTCCCCAATTTTAGAGAGCGCTACATCCAATATCTTATCTCCTTTAGTGGTGATGATAACCAATTCAAACCTTTGATTTGGAAACGTTTGGCTGAGTGTGTCTTTTACTAAATTGGCCTGATAAAGGGCTAATTGACTGCCTCGTGTGCCAATGCGGATAGTGGTTTTATTCATAGGTTTCTTTACTTGCAAAAACGGATGAACATTAAGCTCATCCGTTTCTTATTTTAGGCGTTGAAGTTAAAAAATTCTTCAACAAGTTTTACTTTTTCAATATCGCGCCCTTCGTTGGTGACCTGACGAATTTGTTTGATTAACATACGTGTAAGTTTAGAACTGAGATGGTCCCCATATTCCGAAATCTTTTTCATATCATCTCCATCGTCTTTTACCTTTTTATAATTTTGAGCTTCTGAGGTGTTGATATTTTTAAAGATGGATGTAATATTGGTAATGGCTAAACTCATGCGGCGCACATTTAACCAATCATCAAACTCAAGCAATAACTCATCAATAATTTGTTCGGCTGTATCAAGCTTATCCTTCCGTTTCTCGAAATTAGCTTTCACCACATCTTCCATGTGATCCAAATCAAGAAGGGTAACGCCTTCTACATGCCCCACCAAGGGATCTACATTACGAGGATTACATAAATCAATAACCAATAGAGGTTTGCCTTCACGCCTTGCCATTACCTCTTGTGCCGTTTGCCCACTCAGCAAAAAACGAGACGAACCCGTTGAGTACACTACCGCATCGGCCTGCTCTAACTGCGTTCTATAATTATCAAAAGGAAAAGCTAGACCTTGAATACGATCGGCCACCTGTTCGGCTTTGCCACCAGTACGATTGGTGATCCAAATATCTTTACATCCCTTTTTGGAGAGGTTTAAAGCCACAATGGTACCTGTTTCGCCAGCTCCCACGGTTAATACTTTCATTTTAGAAAAACACCCCAGGCGTTTGCCAGCCAACTCCACAGCTGCTGAACTTACCGACACAGCACCTTTATTAATAGATGTACGTGTGCGCACCTGCTTGCCAGCCTCAAAGGCCTTTTGCACCATGCGTGTAAGCTCTGGGCCTATCATGGCCGTGTTTTCAACCCAACTGTAGGCGTCTTTTATTTGTGCCACAATCTGGTATTCGCCCAAAATAAGCGAATCTAATCCTGTGCTAACTCTAAAAAGATGACGTGCTGTATCTAAACCAGTATTGGTATAGAGGTAATTTTTTATGGTTTCCGACTTTCTGAAGTAAGCAAAATAAGCGTCGGTTACTTCTTGTAAATAAGCTTGAGCATCCTCCACAAGGTTACTATCTGCTTCGAAATAGAGTTCGGTGCGGTTGCAAGTGCTCAAGGCTAATATGCCCTCTACTTGGCACTTACAGTTAAGATATTCGTACAAACCAGCAATCTCTTCTTTGGAAATAACCAACTGCTCTCTTATCTCTAAGAGCGCTGTTTGATGACTTATTCCAATTAATCCTACCATACCGATTTTACTTATTACTAGAGTGTCAAAAGTAGCTTTGAATTCTGTAGTAATTCTGTAAACTCGACAAAAAAAGAACACTTATGCGAATCGGTTCATCCAATGAAAAACCAGCACCTTCGTTCATAATCATCAAACCATTCTATTTATAGAAGAGTATACTCACTACATTATCAATAACTAATAGCGCTATTTATTAAAAGATAAACAAAGTAAATTCAGAAAAGCATATGCCCTACATTAAACCTCGCTGTTTTAATAAGGCGTGTATCGTCGGTTTACGACCTCTAAAGCGTGAATACATGGTCATTGCATCATCAGAACCTCCCCGTTCGAGAATATGCTTTCGAAAAGAAGTAGCAGTTGTTGGGTCGAACAAATCAGTTTCTAAAAAGGCATCAAAGGCATCAGCATCTAACACTCCAGCCCATATATAACTGTAATAACCCGCCATATAGTTACCCCCAAAAATATGTTTGAAGAAGGTAGATTTATACCGTGTATTAATCTCATCAATAAGGCCAATATGTTTGAAGTAAGTATCTTCAAATAAATCTACATCACCATCAAAATCAGATGTTTGAATGTGATACTGCATATCGAGCAAAGAGGCTGCAAGATACTCAACCGTTTCGTAGCCCTGATTAAACCGTCGGCTTTCAAGTAATTTGTTTACTAATTCGGTAGGAATACGTTCTCCTGTTTGGTAGTGTAAGGCGTAATCTTGAATCACTTGAGGATGTGAAGCCCAATTTTCCATAATCTGAGAGGGAAGCTCCACAAAATCGCGAGGCACTGAAGTACCCGACAAATCATAATACAAGGTGTTAGAAAGTAACTGATGGAGGGCATGGCCAAATTCATGAAAGATGGTATTTACCTCATCAAAACTTAATAAGGCAGGCAAGTCCCCATTGGGTTTCGAAAGATTACCAACCACAGTAACCACAGGAGGAACATGTGCTCCACCTCGTTTCGATTGCTTGCGATACACTCCACACCATGCTCCCGGGTTTTTTGTAGTTCGAGGATACCAATCGGTGTATAACACGCCTTGGTGACTGCCATCGGCAGCGCTAACAATATAGGCCTGAGCTTCGGAGTGCGGTTTAGGAAATGAGTTCTCGGCTTCTTTAAAAGTAAGTCCATACAATTTGTTTGCTACATCAAATGCACCTTGTACCACATTAGGCAGTTGGAAATAGGGACGCAACTCATTTTCATCCACCTCATATTTTTTCTGCCTTACCTTTTCGGCGTAATATAACCAATCCCACGCTTCTAAATTCAAACCATTACCTTCCTCACTCATCAAAAGCTGCATGGTTTCGCGTTCTTTTTTAGCCACAGGCAATGCCTTATCCCATAAATCCATTAAAAATGTGTTCACCTCATCGGCCGAAGTAGCCATCCGTTCCTCAAGTACATAGGCTGCATAATGTGGATAACCCAATAGATTAGCCTTTTTCATTCGTAGGCGTGTCAATTCTGTCACCACCATTTTATTGTCAAACTCATTGTTGTTATTGCCTCGTTTGTAATAGGCTTCATACAGAGTTTGTCGCAATTTTCTGTTTTGAGCCTGTTGTAACACAGGTAATATACTAGGCTTGTGAGGTGTAAAAACCCAAACATCGGCCAACCCTAAGTCTGTGGCCTTAAGAGCTGCAGCTTGAAGGGCTGCATCAGACAAACCAATCAATTCGTCCTTATTACTAACTATCAACTGATACCCGTTGGTTTCGGCCATCAGGTTCTTATTAAACTGATTAGTAAGCTCACCTAAACGTGCATTTATTATCCGCAATTGATCTTGGGTGGCTACGGATGTATTGATGCCATTTCGTGTAAAATGAGTGTATCGTTTGGTAAGCAACATCATCTGCTCGGTAGATAAATCAAGTGAATCTTTATTATAGTAAACAACCTTAATCCTTTCAAAAAGTGCTGGATTAAAATTAATTGTATCGCGATGATGACTAAGCAGCCTAGACATCTCATCAGAAATAGCCATGATACCCTCTGTGCCATGAGCCGATTTAAGCGCCGAAAATACCAACGACACCTCAGCGATTCGAGAACCCGCATGATCTAATGCTTCTATGGTATTGCTAAAGGTGGGATTCTCAGGAT
>QKIO01000346.1 GCA_003251015.1 Bacteroidales bacterium | reverse complement strand
TGAGTTATTTCTTGTATCAACTCTTCTTTTGATTTGTTTAAATAATTCATTTTTAATGAAGTAGGTTTGTTGGTTGTCTGTTGTATATAAAATTTAACAACGTTAGGATACCTAACGTATATGTATGTAAAATATTATATGTGACTCTATAATTTATTAAGATGGGTCATTGTGTCATAAGAATTTTATATTTAATGACATTGTGTCATTGTGTGATTGTTTTGGTAATATGGATATTGAGCTGTAATTCAGCGGTTTGTGTTAAGTGTTCTTTTTTGTTTTTTCAAATAGGCATTTTTTTTGATAGAAAATAGAAAAGCAACTAATTGTTTAACTAAAGAATGGAGGATTAAATTATGTCACTACTTGGATTTTCAAATCAGGTTCCTAATGTGTTTGATCGTTTTTTTGATAGCAATGCTTTAGAATGGGCAAATAGAAAAAATAATCAAACCCAAACATCACTGCCAGCAGTGAATATTAAGGAAAATAGCGATGCCTTTGAATTAGAAATGGCGATCCCTGGTTTTGTGAAGGAGGATTTTAAAATTGAACTTAATAACCGAATTTTAACGGTTACAGGGGAGAAGAAGCAGAATCAAGAAACGGAAGAATCTAATTATTCATATCGTGAGTTTAGTTATGCTTCGTTTTCAAGATCATTTACCTTGCCTAATATTATCGAGAGTGAGATGATTAAGGCATCGTATGACAATGGCGTGTTACATCTTAATATTCCTAAGAAGGAAGAGGTGAAGCCCAAACCAATTAAGCACATTGAAATTGTTTAAATGAATAAAGAGCCGGTTAGAAGCCGGCTCTTTATTTTTTAATAGTTAGGTGATTAATCTTCATCGCTTGGTTCTTCAATCTTTTTTTCTCTTGGACCTCTTTTGTAAATCACCAACCCATTTAAGAAGTTGCGTAATATTTGATCCTTGCAAGCCATGTAATTGGGGTGGTCATCCTTTCTGAAAAGGGAGCCTAGTTCGCTTTTTGAGATATTGAAATCTACTAACTTTAGTATTTCAATAATATCATCATCGCGTAACTGAAGGGCTACGCGTAATTTTTTGAGAATGTCGTTATTGGTTAATGCCATGCTTTTCTATTTTTGGTACAATATAAGAATACTTAATTTTTTTGGAAAGCTTTTATAAATCCATCGCTAGATGTTTATTTTACATACACGGTAAATTCATCTTTTTCTATGAAAGTGCCGAATGATTTAAGTGTTAAACCGTGTTTTTTTGTGAGTTCTATAAATGCGTCTCTACCTGAAGGCTCCACAGCAACAAGTAATCCTCCACTGGTCTGTGGGTCGCATAACAGTACTTTCTGGTAGTCGCTGATGGGTGCTATTTTGTGTCCGTAACTGGCATAGTTTCGGTGTGTGCCGCCTGGTATGGTTTCTTTGTTGATATAATAATCTAAATCAGCGAAATGTGGTATTGCGTCGGTGTGTATAATTGATGAAACGCCACTCCCTTCGCACATCTCATTTAGGTGACCAAGCAGACCAAAACCTGTGATGTCTGTCATGGCTTTTACGGCATCGAGTTGACCCAAATCCTGACCAATTTTATTGAGTGAAAGCATGGATTCAAGGGCTGTATCTAGGTCTTTTTCTTTTAATAATCCTTTTTTCTGCGCGGTGGTTAGGATACCAACACCAATTGGTTTTGTTAAAAATAACTCACACCCTACAGTTGCTGATGAGTTCTTTTTGATGTCTTTGATATTGGCAATACCTGTTACTGCCAATCCAAATATTGGTTCTGGACCATCAATGCTATGTCCACCTGCCACAGCAATGCCAGCTTTTGCACAGGCGCGTTTGGCTCCTTCTAGCACTTGTCCTGCTATTTTTTCGGGTATGGTACCAATGGGCCAAACTAAAATAGCAATGGCCATTAATGGTTGACCACCCATGGCATAAATATCACTAATGGCATTTACGGCTGCTATGCCACCAAAGTCATATGGGTCATCTACAATGGGCATAAAAAAGTCGGTGGTTGAAATAAGTACCTTTTCATCGTCGATGGCATATACTGCGGCATCGTCTAGGGTGCTGTTGCCAACCAGTAGGCGAGGGTCTATCACTTCGGTGGTGGCTTGAGCCAAAATGGTTTTAAGAACCTGAGGCGATATTTTGCAACCGCAACCAGCTCCATGAGAGTATTGCGTCAACCGTATTTTATCTAATGTCATCCGTTTTGTTTTTATAATTGTTGTTGAGTGGCGTCTAGCTGTTGTTTGAGTCGTTGTGCATTTTGTATCGACTCGGTGGTTGGCAGTTTGATGATATGGCGCTTGGGGTAATTCTTTTCTGCGCTATGTTGGTATGTTTTGTCATAATAATCAAGCAGAAGGTCAGCAACCTTATGAAATTCACCCCCTCTAAACCAGTCGATGCAGTTTTTGGCATTTAATCCGCCCAAGCGTTTTTCGAGACGAAGGATTGCAGCTTCCATGTGCTGAGCATCTAAACAGGCATAGTCTTTAACTAGCTGTTTTACTCGTTCTGATTTAGGTATCTCCACATCAAACACAAAGGCTTTACTCATCGATTCCCAAAAGGGGACTGGTAAAAATACCTTACCAATGGCTTTACTCTCTCCTTCAACCCAAATAGGCATCGTGGGATTCATATTGTTAATCTTCTCAAACAGGTTGTTTTGAAACTGTTCGGTGGTGGGTTGTGGCAACATGCCAATGCCGCCAAAGGAAGAGCCTCTGTGACAGGCTAATGCTTCTAAATCAATGGTTTGTTGGTTCAACTTTGCGAGTTCTGTGATGATATCTGTTTTACCACTTCCGGTGTGTCCTTCAAGTACAATGAGATTGGTCAGTGACCCAAGTGTTGTGGCTGAATATTGACGATAGGCTTTGTAACCACCTGTAAGTAAGTCGCATTTGACGCCAGTTTTTTCAAATAACCAAGCCATCGATTCAGACCGCATACCACCGCGCCAACAGTGTACTAAAAGATGGTTGTTGGTTGCAAGCGATAAGGCCTGTTTGGCAAAATCAGCCATTTTAGGTCCTACAATCTCTAGGCCTTTAAGGATGGCGGCTTCCTTGCTGGTTTGTTTGTAGATTGTACCTACTATAGCACGTTCTTCATTAGTAAACAAAGGTAAATTGATGGCTCCAGGTATGTGGCCTTGGTCATATTCTCCTGGCGATCGTACATCAATTATAGGTGTCTGTTTACTTTTGAAAAGGAAATCCTGCGGTGCTATTTTACTCATGCTTCAGACTGTTAATCATTGATATTAGTCTATTATCTCTTTTACTCGGCCCACTTGTCCGTCTTGTAATCGTACTTTAATGCCGTGGGGGTGTGTGGCAGCTTTGGTGAGTATGTCTTGTACAGTGCCTTCGGTGAGGAATCCCGAACGTTGGTCTTCTTTTAGTACAATGCGCACATCAAGACCTGATTTAATATTTGAGCGTTTAGTGCCATCCATATTGTATGCAATTAGTGTGTTATTTAAACTTGAATTGTAAGTTACGTCTTTCTTCTGATTGATTTATACTTTTTATATGGTATAATTGGCAAGCAGGACTTAGGTATACAAATCAATAAAGGCCAAACTATAATAGCATGGCCTTCAAAAATATATTCTTGTATAAGAATTAGAAACGTCGCTTACTTCCTCCGCCTGCTTTTCCTTCTTTCGGACGAGCCTCGTTGATGCGTATAATTTTGCCATCGTATTCAGCAGAATCAAGTTCTAAAATTGCTTTTTTAGCTGCTGCCTCATCTGGCATTTCAACAAACCCAAAACCTCTTGATTTATGGGTCTCGCGATCTTTAATCACTTTTGCTGAAGAAACCTCGCCGTACTCACCGAATAGATCTTTTAAGTCTCCATCTGTAATGGCTTCGGTTAAATTTGAAATGAAAATGTTCATGTTTTAAAAATCTTAAATGATTAACCGGGCATGCACATTTACTACTTATTGCTGCCCATAAAGATTTTAAAAGAGGGTTGTTGAACAGCAGCAAAAAATAATTTTATCCTTGTGAGGTAGAAGAAAATGGTTTGTTGTGTGCTAAAATCAGAAATCCTTTTTAAATTCTGTGCAAATATAGTCAATTTATTGGTCTCTTTAAGTATAAGCCTAAAAATTATAGTGAATTATTTGTG
>QKIO01000258.1 GCA_003251015.1 Bacteroidales bacterium | reverse complement strand
AAATCTCAACTTAAAATAGCTGAGTGGCTATCTACATTGTTAGATATCTCCACTTCAAAATTAAAACGAGACTCTAAAAAGGGGGCACTATCACATAATCAAAGACTTAATGCTCTATATATTTCTTAGCTTGACGGCTATGAATGCAGGCAGGGGCGCTAAAGCAAAGAGTATATTAAGCTAAACTATAAAACTCTGTGTTGATGTTTTTTGACGTTGTTTTAAAAGATAATTTTTTTCTGAGCATTGAGGTACACCACAAGCGATAGAAAGCGACTCGCCCGAAGTTCGCTTTCTATACAATTGAATATCTGTCATTTATTGACACTACCCAAGATTGACAACAGAATTTAAAAATTCCACTTAAGACGTAGGAAAAGTGATACATTATTTTGTCGTTCAGAATTTACTTTCACGGCAAAATATTGCCCAACCAACGATAATGAAACATTATCGTGAAGTGAATAATCAATGGTTGGTCCAACATAATGTGCATTAACACCGGGAAAACCCATGTACGAAAAACTCGCATTAAACAATGGCGTAAATGGATAAGATACAGAGGAGAACCAGGTAAAATCTGATATGCTTAATCTTTTAACAGAGGCATCAAATAAGTAAAAACCAGCGAGACTATTAAAGCTATTTTTGATATTGCTACTATACAATATCTCAGACTGGAGCATTAAGGAATTTTTAAAGGTATAATTGGCACCCAGGGTTCCCACTAAAGCTTTTTGTGGATAACCATTTTCATCTTTGGGATAAAAATAACTGACTTCACCATAAAAACCGGCACCTTTAATATCGCCACTCCAACCTGCACCAAGTACCCAATCTTCATCATTGTAGTAAGCTGCTAAAAACTGGTAATCATAGCCCCATTTATTAAATTGATATTTAACTGCTGAGGATATCCTGTCTAAATAATCGATTTTGTAAGCAAACTCCAGTGCTGAGCTATAACCGGTATAGTATTGTAGTCGAACTCCGTCTACTCCGGGACGCTCCACATAATCAAAATCAAAGTAAGAATAGGAATTAAAAATATCATTAGGATTCCAGACCATTCCCATTCCCCAATTGATCCGTTGCCTGCCGACTCTTGCCTGAAACTTGCCTTTACTGTACTGAAATGAAAAACGATCAACAAAAGTATTAAGCACATAATCTTCTCCACTACTCAAATTATAGGACATGTCAACCCACCCGGCATCGTGATCAATCAGCTTATCATATCCGGGAAAAGCCTTAATGGTTTCGCCCCACATGTACCTATTTCTTAACTCTAAAGCAACATCGATATTCTCATGAGGCATCCATGAAAAGTTCAAACGATTGTGAACCAAATTATCCATCCAAACATCCTCTGTTGCATTATTGTAAAGAACAGATGGCATTTCGGTGAGATACCCTTTCATTGAAATCTGGGCCTTGCATAAGTGTACAAATAAAAGAAGAAAAAAGATGATTTGATGTTTCATGTTGGCCTTCATTAAATTCTCGACTCATCACTCTTTATTAAGCCATCTTCAATGGTGATAATGCGATGGGCTTTGTTTACCACACGGGCATCATGCGTGGAAAATATAAAGGTGATGTTTTCTTCTTTGTTCAGTCTTTCCATGATATCAAGCAAAGTCTCGGTCGATTTAGAATCGAGGTTGGCTGTAGGCTCATCAGCCAGAATAAATTTTGGTTTGCTTGCCAAAGCTCTTGCTACTGCAACACGTTGCTGTTGGCCACCGGAAAGCTGATTGGGACGAACATTGGCTTTATCCGGAATTCCAACTGCTTCCAGCAACTCTAAACTTCTTTTATTTCGCTCTGCTTTAGAAACTTTCTGAAGCTCCATAATAAACTCTACGTTTTCTTTGGCTGTCAAAACCGGAATTAAGTTATAAGCTTGAAAAATAAAACCAATATTTTCTAAACGGAACTTAATGCGTTGGCTTGAAGTCAAATTACTTAACAGCTGATTATCGATCTCAATACTACCTGAAGTAGGATCATCCAAGCCTCCTAACATGTTCAGAAAAGTTGTTTTGCCGGAACCTGACGGACCTACAACAGCAGCAAACTCGCCTTGCTTAATTTCTAATGAAATGCCGTTTACTGCATGAACGGGCACTTGTGAACCATTATATACTTTAGTAAGATCTTTTATTTTTATTACTGACATAGTCGTTTGTTTTAATTCTGTACGTTCTTAAACTGAGTTAATTCTTCGTTTCAAGTCCAATCAAACTAGATAACACGGATAGCTTGTGATGGATTTAATTTTAAGGCTTTGTATGCAGGATAGATAGATGCTGCTATTCCGGTGATGATGACCAAAGAACTAATATCGATCACGGTATTGAGGTCATAAACCGGATGTACGATAGGTGCAAATCCCATGCCTTCTAATCCTTCTCCCCATAAACTTAGATCGATTCCTTTGACACCAAAATATTCGGTTAATAGCACCCCACCAACAATACCTGAAAAACCACCCACACAGGATAACATAATGGATTCAAGCACTATCATGATAAAAACCCTCATCTTTGTCATACCAACAGCCATTAACATTCCCAGCTCCCGTACCCGCTCCAAAACTACCATGAGCATGGTATTTACGATACCAAAACCCAAAGCCAATAAAATGATAATGACCATCATGTATTGATACGTATTACCCATTTCGGTAAGGTAACCCAACTCGGGAGAGACTTCTTTCCAGTCTTCGGATTTTACATTGGGATAGATGCTGCGAATATTTGCTAAAACATGGCTCAACTCTTTTTGATCCGAAACATGAACGGCAATTTCATGAGCAGCATCGTCCGGCAAACCGGTAATTCGAGCAATATCTGTATTGAGAACCCATACGTTGGTTTCGTCAAACATGGTATTGATGGTTTTATAGATACCTACAACTCGAAAAGCTCCTCCTGTAATATTTCCGTTGGCATCCTGCATACGCAATACTATTTTAGATCGAAGATGAATCTTCAGCTTCTTGGCCAATTTAGCACCAACTACTACCGAATTTCCTTTACCATTTTCGAACCAAGTTCCTTCAATGATCTTTTCATGCACATTCACCACCTTACTTTCTTCCCTAGCATCAACGCCATAAACCATAACGCCGGAAGCCGTTTCGGCAGATGCTACCATGGCTTGTATTTTAAACCTTGCTGAAACGCCATTTACAGCAGGAAGTTTTCGGATAGAATCTCCTTTAACAGGAGCAGCAGGAATATAATTTGACATATCATCATTCAACTTATAATCAGGCTGATGAATTTGAATGTGGGAAATTTCTGTTTCAACACCATCTTTTATGCGCTGTTGCATCCATCCGCTCATAAATGCAGATGAAAATAATCCGAATACCATCCCAATAAACATTGCAATGATTACAACAAGGCTACGAATTGGATTGCGCCAAATATTTCGCCATGCTATTTTTAATATTGTCATATCGTTTAGATAATAGAGGTTAGAAATTAGACTCTGAATATTTTACCTTTATTGATGAAGAGCTGTATTTTCGTGCATCCGCAGCAATTTTACCAAAGGCAGAATTGATATCAATAAGGTCATCACAAATACTGCTAAGACCTGATCCATAAAAACACTGATGTCCCATGCAAAAAACATAAATGGCTCAAAGCCCAAGTCTTGCATCCAATCGGCTGCCTGACCGGTTAAGGGTATGGGGTTTTGATAGAAATACCCAACTACAGGAAATGAGCCTAATAATCCGGCTGCTACTCCAACCATTCCCATTAAAATCGTCTCAATCACTACCGTTAGAGCCAAGCGCTGCTTAGACATCCCTATGGCCACCATCACACCAAACTCATGCTTGCGCTCAGCCATCATCATCATAATGGTTCCAAAAATTCCAAAACCAATCACGATGTAAAGCATCACTTTCATGATAAGGGCAGTAGAACGGTCGCTTTCAATTTGCTGAACCAAAGCCGGAAACATTTCTTGCCAACTTTTTAATACGTGAGGGGATGATAATTCTTCTTTCAAGGCGGGAAGTATAGCTTCCATGGTTTTATTATCCTCAACCATGACCACAAGTGAGGTTAATAAATTATTAGCCGAGTAAAAATATTGACAAGTGGCTAAATCCATGTAAACAATGCGACGGTTGTACTCCGGATTAAAGTGCTTGATTAATCCTCGAACCGGAAATTTTCCGGCTGCACTTACACCATGGTAGCCTTGACCTAACAGTACCAGTGTATCACCCACTGAAATTTTTAATCCTTTGGCTAAATCTACACCAATGATAATACCATCATCTCCGGTTTTTAAATACTCACCTTCTACAATTTTTTCAGCGATCTCGGTGACTTGGTTCTCTTTTTCGGGCTCTGTCCCTACAATAATTGCTCCTCGGGTATAAGTCTCATAAGAAGCTAAAGCAAAATCTTCAAGCCGGGGAACTTTATTGGTTAACTCATCATAAGCATCCAAAATAGATTTTAAACTATCAGTTAATTCAAAACTATTATTGATGGATTTTTCGTCCCAATAATCTTCATTTTGTAACTGAAAGAATCCGGAATAAAACTTCACCACATTATCGATCATCTTGGTATAACCTCCTGCTTGTGAGGAGCCCATAAATGAACTGAAGATTACACCAAAAAATATGGAAGAAACCGTGATGAGTGTACGCCGCTTATTGCGCCAAAGGTTTCGCCAGGCTAGTTTAAATACATTCATAACAACATAATTATTAATTGTTAATGATAAATTATTAATGTACTATTGAACACGTTTCATGTTCTGGATGGAGAAGAATCCATCATCTATAGGAATGTTGAACTTGACGCTTTTAAATTCCATAATGGTCTTGTTGCCGGGTTTGTCTTCGGGAATGATTTCGTAACGGGTTGGCATAATGCGGTCGCCTACATCTTTAATCTCGCTGAGGCTTTCTCTGTTTACAATGTATTGATCTTCATCGTAATATTCATTCCTCAGAGTCATATAGCCTTTTTGCGATACCCATGTGATGATTTTACCCCAAACCACCGGGGCATCTTCTTTGGGTATTAGCTCAATGACCCAACATTTATAGCCTTCCACCTCTTCTTCGCGCAGAATCTTATGGGTGTAATCAACTACAATACTAGAGGCGTTAACCAAATCATCGTTGGTAAGATCTGAGCCCATCCAGCTCTGCATCATCATGCTAGGGGGAATTTTCACCATTTTTTCGATGGATGGTAAATAGTTCCACATTTCGCGCTGGCGCTTTAAAAAGACCTGCCCTTTTTCTTTTACCGGATAAGTCACATAAATAATGGAGTATTCGGTGCCTTTGCCCCACATTTTAAATTTTAAAGATCGCTCATACTTTGGCCGGACAATTTTCATTTCCATCTCGGCATAATTGGATTTACCACGTACGAGTTCATCCGTTTTTTTAATGATTTCCAATGCTGTCAATTCCTGAGCTGAACCAGCACTGAAAGCAAGGCTCACAAGGAGCAATAAACTAATTCTGATTTTATTCATACCACAGAATTTTTAAGATGATTAATATAAGTTAAGGAATATCCTACACTATGGCAGGAATTTTTCAACTGTTTATAATTTTCACGCAAAGACGCAAAAGAAAATTGGATGTCCCGATAGCTTGCGGGATTCCTGTGAGGGACATTTTTTTAAAGGATCGTTTCATATTGCATGAGCACCTTTTCTTTCATTTTGTCCAATGGAAAGGTATCAGGCTCTATTACATAATTCATAAAAATACCATCCATCATGGAATTGAAATAGCGGGTTTCGGCATAGGGATCTTCAAAACCCAAAGATTCAAAAAAACCGGATATCTTGATGAAAATTGGCATGGCCATCTCCATCAATTTATCTTCCATAATAGCCAATACTGAAGGCTGTAAGGTTAACGAAAAATAGAGTTTCATCACTTCATGGCGATCTTTAATCCATTGAAAGTTTTTCTCAATCATGTCGAGAAATTCTTTCTTCCCAAATTCTTCGCATTCCATATCAACCAGAGACAATAACTCTTCGAGAAAACCCATGATCAATTCTTTAATTACCAACTCTTTGCTCTCAAAATAATTATACATCAAACCTTTAGAAATACCTGCTTCTTTGGCAATTTTAGCAACAGAAGTGCCATGATAACCTTCGATGGAAAAGAGCTTTAAGGCGGTATCGAGGATGATGCCCTTCTTTTCTTGTCTGATCTTTTCGACTTCTTCTTTCGTTCTTGGAGACATGTTGTTATATTATTATTGATTGACCGTTCAGTCAAAGTTAAGGATTAATTCTAAAAACACAACAACAAATTAAATTTTTCCTATTTTCGCAACTCAATATTTACCTTATAATCTTATAAAATGAAGAATTTCTTACCAAGAACAATTTCAGTTTTATTCTTACTTCAATGCTGTTTCCTATCCTCATTTTCAGAAAACCTCTTTAGTGGAGGAAGCGGAACGAGTGGCACACCCTATCAGATTTCAACTTTAGAAGATCTTGAAGAACTAGCATCTCTTGTTAATGCAGGTACAAGCTTTGCAGGTAAATACCTTGTTTTAACCAATAACATTGATGCATCAGCAACTTTTGCTGAAAATTACAACACCAATTACACTCCGCTTTGCAACAACACATGCGAAAACATCGGTTTTTTATCGATAGGAAGAACTACGCCATTCTCCGGCAATTTTAATGGACAAGGATTTACGATTGATAGTTTAATGTCTCAACATAAAGATTGGGGATACATAGGTTTATTTGCCAACATAAAAAATGCAACCATATCAAACCTAAATGTAACCCATTGCCTATTTGGCGCTGAAATGATTGGTGGGATGGTAGCAAAGGCTGAAAATTCTACTATTACAAACTGCTTTGTTGAAGGCACTACAGACGGTTATAATGGACATGGATTAATTGCAGGTCATATCATAAATACCATAATTACAAACTGCGCAGCCAAAGGAACTTTTTCTGCCAGTTCAAACACCGAAGAATCAGGTGGTATTGCCACGAGAGTAGAGAATTGTACAATTTACAATTGCTTCTCAGAAACAAACCAATCGCTAATAGGCTACATTGCTGACGACGAATCGAAAGATGCGACAACTATTACCAACAGCATCGCATTGCCGGATAATCCGAATTGGAGCTCAAGATTGGTAAATTCAGTTTCTGAAGGAACTACACCTATAATAACAACCAGTTTCTTTTATAAAGTAGACGCATCAATTGATGATAATTTTGGAGTTGGCAAGCAATACGAACTTGCAGACAAAGCACTGTTTCAAAACTGGGATTTCGACACCGTTTGGAAAATGGACCATATGCCACACCTAATGCATCCAAACAGAACATTTAGCGGTGGTACCGGAACATCAGCAGATCCTTATTTAATTTCATCGTTAGATGATTTAGATGCACTGGCAATATTGGTAAACAGAGGTATCGAATTTAAAGATGTTTACTTTAAACAAAGTACAGATATTGATGCAGCGTATACGGCTAATAAAAACTACAAGAACGGCACTGGGTTTTATCCAATCGGTAGAGCATACGGAAAAGCGTTTAGAGGGAACTATGACGGAAACGGCAAACGCATACTTAACTTAACAATTGACAGGGAGGGCATAAATAATATTGGCTTGTTCGGCTATACCTACCATGGTTGTACGGTTAAAAAACTAGGGATTGAAAATTGCGATATTTTGGGCACTAATAATGTAGGCGGATTATATGGTACAAACTATGGTGCAGAAACGGATGCTTGTTTTGTTACGGGGTCCGTAAGTGGCGGCCAATATGTTGGTGGATTTGTAGGTAACTTTAATTCACCTGCTATTAGAAACTGCTACTCAATCTGTGATGTTAATGCCGGAACTAATTTTGGAGGTGGATTTATAGGTGCTGCCGGAGGTGGTAATGTGTACAATTCGTATACGGCAAGTTTCGTGTACGGAAACGGACAAGACATGGGCGGGTTTGCAGGTAAGGACCTTGATGCTTTAATGTTATCAAAATGCTATTTCGACAAAACAACTTCGGGCACAGGTGATGTCGGAATCATAATGTCGGAATGGAGCGCTCCACAGGATGTAAAAGGCCTTTTAGTCCATGAATTTCAAGTTGCAAAAAACCTAGAAGGTTTTGAATTTGGAGATAATAAAGACAAACCATGGGTCATTAACACTGATGGACATCCCTACTTGTACTGGGAAATTGCTTTTAGGGACACCCCTACTGAAACAGGTTCTAATACAACAATAACAACTATTTACCCTAACCCGTCAAAGGAGATGATATATATTTCCGGAATTGAATTAAGTACCCCGGTAAAGGTATATAGTACACAGGGTAGTCTTCTTATTGATGAAGATTACAGCTCAGGAATCAATGTTTCAAAATTAACTCCTGGAGTTTATTTCGTATGCTACAACGATGTAAGTGAAAAACTGATTATCGAATAAAATAGATTGCAAGCCTATTTAATAGAAAAATCCGGATAGAATGTTCTTTCCGGATTTATTTTTTGTCCTTATAAACTAAGCTAAAATTACGAACACAAAAAAAATCGACTAAAACAGCCGACTTTCTTAATCTGCTTATAAAAGCAAGCGTATTATTTCAAAGAAGCCAATGCCGCTTCATAATCAGGTTCATTTACAATATCTTCTACTTGCTCACTGTGAACGACTTTTCCATTTTCATCTACCACTACTACTGCACGTGATAAAAGTCCGGACAATGCGCTATCAATGATTTTTACACCATAATTCTGGCTAAAGATTTCGTCTTTATATTCTGATAGAGAAACTACATTTTCGAGTCCTTCGGCACCACAAAAACGTCCGTGTGCAAATGGTAGATCTTTTGAAATACAAAGTACGACTGTATTCTCAAGCTTTGATGCTTCGGCATTGAATTTACGTACTGACGCTGCGCATACCTCTGTATCAATACTTGGGAAGATATTTAAAACAACTTTCTTGCCTTTAAAATCTGCTAAGGTTACATCACTCAAATCGGTCTTGGTTAATTTAAAATCGGGTGCCTCTGCGCCTACTCTTACTAAATCTCCTGCAGTATTCACTTCGTTTCCTTGAAATGCTATTTTTGCCATAATGTTATCTGTTTTTTGATTTGTTTTAGATATAAACAGAAAGATAGATAAAGTGTTCAGAAGAGACTGTAAATATTTAAACAAAAAAAATCCACTGCTTGAACAAACAATGGATTCTATAAGGAATTCAATTATAATCAAGATCTAAAAATCGGTATCAAAACCAGAAACATCATTTCTTATGTATTCATTCCCATTCATAGTCATAATTCCACCATCAATGGTACCTGTTAGAGTTTTTGATTTGATCTTCATAACAACTTTCGGTGGTTCATAAGTATAAGTACCTTCCGCAAATCCTCCTAAAAACTCACTGTTTTCAGACAATGAGGTATATCTCACATTATTACCATCCATAAAGAAAATATAGGTAACAAAATTATTCTCAGGATCTTCTATAAAAGTCCAAACGGTTGAAGCCAAAGATACAGATTCTACTTCTTTATCTAATTCAGTTTCTTCATTTTCAGTCTCTTCTTCATCGCCTAATTCTGTTTCTTCATTTTCAGTCTCTTCTTCATCGCCTAATTCTGTTTCTTCATTTTCAGTCTCTTCTTTATTACCTCCCTAGTTATCGTCTTTTTGTTCTGTTTCTGGAGCAGAATCATCATCTTTTTTACAAGATGAAAATAGCGACATATAAGACTAGTAATCCGGCTAATAAATAGTTAATTGATTTCATGTGTTTATATTTTTCACGCAAAGACGCAAAAGGAAATTTAATCATCCACCTGTCAGTAAAACTTTTTGCATGTTCGTTTCATCTGTTTAAAATATGTGTCTTTAGAAAAATGTGCATAAAGCTTATTTAATATCGCTTAGAGTTCATTTAGTTTTTTATCTAAAGCCTTTAACAAGTCGCCTTGTTGCTCAATTACTTTTTGCTGTTGAATGGTATATAAGGTTAATTCTTCTATTTTTTGAAGTAATAATTGGTTCATTTGGGCGACTCCAACGCCATTTTGTTCCATATCCTTGGCACTTGGTACTTCCGGTAAATGCTTGTTTTCTTTTACGAAGTTTTCTACTTCTGATAAATCGCGTAAGCTATAGTCTTCTTCAAAAACAAAATCGGCTGTGAGTGGTTTGCTAATGCGGACTTCGCTGGCGACCACCTTACCATTTAGTTGTAAAGTATTTTCACCTTGCTCATCTTTTGATAATTCCATGGCAATTTCTTCTCCATTGAAATAGTTACCGGTTGTAAACTTAAAGCCGTTACTGCCATGCAATTGCAATTCGTTACTATCTGATAAGCCATACTCACCAACAAAAGTAGTTATATTCAACTCTCCATCCTTGTTAGACCAAGTACTGTTATAGCCAAAGAACACGGCATTTCGCTTTGTAGCATCGTAGCGATTATAGATTTGTAAAGAATGACGTGGATAGTTATCGCCTATACCAAAATTCCCATATTGGTCTAAGGTCACTTGGGCTTTATTGCCAATAACAAATTGCATACCGCAAGCTCCATTGGTATTTTGTAAATAAACGCTGTTACTTATTGAATAAGTATAATTTGAACCGGTATTGCCACTTACACCAAAATTACCTTTCACAAGCCCTGCATCCTGAGTTAGGGTTATTATGGGATTATGCCTTTCATCGTCATTATCAGGATCGGTTTCGATTAGTAAGCTACCTTTAATGGCATCTGTTTTACTAGCAGAAAATATATGAAGACCTGCCTCCGGAGTAGTGGTTCCTATGCCCATGTTTTGATTGGTAGAAAAAACCTCTGTTACCGGGACATAACGAGGCTGTGCTAATAAAACCTCAGTATCTGTCTCAACCGAATTAGGATCACCGGGTGTAATTGTCGCATATCCCTCAGTTTTTCGATAAAGTACTTTTACGTTTTGATGTGCAACCGGACACCTTGCTACTAAATTAACCTCAGTATCTGAAACCTTTTGAAAACCCTATAATATTATTGGTCTTGATGGACTGTACAATATCTACCTCATGCCCTCCAGTAAAATTTATGTAAGCACTAAAATTGGCCACTGTAGGTAATGCTGATCCCCAATTGGTGTTACAATCTATAACTTGCCCAACGATCTGAAGCCCTTTATAGTTATCTACAGTTGGTACTGTAAAGGTGGCAACTATGCGGGTACCTGGATTGCTACCAACATTCTCAACTTCCCATTCGTATTCCTGTGCATTTAATAAACTTGTAATGAATAATGCGACAGTTAATAAAAACTTTGTTTTCATTATATATTCTTTTTTGTTTTTTACAGGCCGAGGGCCTTGTTAATAGCAGCATAGCCATGAGGCTGTGCTGAATGTTTTGCTTTTTTTATTCTTTGCTGTTTACCATATGAGGTGACTCGTGCGGTGGTAGGCTATATTATATATACAGGCCAGAGGCCTTGTTAAAACCGACATAGCGTGACGCTATGCCGAACTGGGGGAACGATTTGTTTTATTTAGTCACTACAGCGAACTAGGCATTCCTATCTAATATCACTAGACCATAACCATGGCACTAAAAAATCATACTTCCCTTCAATATATTTTATATTCAACACCCCAAACTGCAGGGAAATATCAATGGTAAGAATACTAATATCATTAGCTGATAATTGACCTACATTTGAAAATGAAACTGAATAAATTCCATTTTCATACGATTCTACCTTATAACTATATGGTTCTGGTGGACTTGTGGGATCAAAAACTTCACCACAATTACTAGTATAACTCATTTTTTTTGCAATAGCATTGATGGTATCACTAATACACAATATAGGATACCTAATAATACAGTCTTTATTAAAAAAAGGATCTAAAATTAGATATAAAGTATCATTTACACTCCCCCAGTATCCTTCGAGATAAATGAAATCTTTTTTTTCTAAAACAAAGGGTTCAAATATAACTTCATTATAACTATAACTTTCTTTTTCTAAACATCGGTAAAAACAAACATTTCTATTGTTTAAACTATCCCTAGTTAAACCTCCAAAAACATGATACTGTTGTCTATTGTAGTTACAACTAAAAAAAACACCACATAATAAAACTAAAAAAACATATCTTACCATACTTCGTCTACTTTATCATACAATCCTTTCATATGGCTCCCTTCTGGCTCTTGACCTTTAGGTGGTGAAGTTCTTTCAGGATCCTCACCTGTTTTCCTATAATACGCCTCTCCATATCCAAATTTATGCTCTTGACCGGGGGTCTGATTGTATTTTTCATCACCACTTAGTTCATATTGTATCGCATTTTTTAAATGAAGCTCTGCTTCATGTAATGCATTCTTTACATGATCCTTCTGAGTATCTTCCGAATCATTAATTAGTATAAGAAATTGTTTTATCCCTTCCTTTTCCCGATCTGCTATTGTTTTAAAAGATATTCCAATTTCTTTTCTTTGAGTCGCATAATCCCTTAAATAATCATAAGTCTGATCATTTTTCATATCTGCATCATTCAAATATCTTTCTCCCCACTTCAAACCTGACTTTATTTGATCAGCATTTCTCATCTGGCCTTTAGCATATAAAGAACTAGTCGTTGCAAAATAGATATATATTTTATCTCTTAATTCTGGTTTTGTTATCGAATTATATATACACGTCAAAACTTCATCTGATTTCATTACAGTCTGAAATTTCTGAAATAATTCTTTTGACCTTGTCGTATAAATTATCTTCTCTAGACCTTCAAATTCAGCTGCATCTATTAATCTATTCTCACTAAAAGCGTAAGGACTATTCCATGGATAATCTTTAGTTAACGGGTCAACAGCAAAGAACCTACCAATCCTAGGATCATGCATTCTATATTTATAGTTTATGAATCCTGTTTCCTGATCATTCTCCTGCCCCTGAAACCCAAACCTATACTTCTCACTATTTTCACTCAGCGAACCAATGGTCATACCAAATGGATAGTAGTTGGTAGAAGCTACCAGGGTTGCTTCTAGTAGGCCAAACTCTCGGCGTACACCAGAGGTAACGACTGCTCGTACGTTGCCCAGATGATCGCTTAGCTCGTAGTGCTTGTGGTGGAGTGGTCGGCTATAGTAGCCTTCGAAGGTGCTGGCTTTATAACTCATGGTTAAGTCCAGTTCGTAGTCGGCTCCATTATACTTGGTTTTGTAGATATTGATAAGAGTCGCCAAAACATAAGTATTTCAAACATGATGAAATGATTATTGTTAAATTAATTCAATGCAAATATGACAAAAAACTAGGAACTCACACTTCCTCCTCTCTGCTTTCGATCATTATAAAAAGCATAAATAGACACCACCGCTACTATTGCAATTGCATAGAAAACAAAACTTGGTACAGGAACAGCATCTCCTTTAGCATAGGAATGCATGCCGGACAAATAATAATTAACGCCCAGGTAGGTCATAATCACAGAAGCAAAACTAACCAACGACCAAAAATTAAAATTTGTCAGGCCTTTTAAGCCGGGGATATATCTCATGTGCAACACAAAAGCATAAATTAAGATAGTAACTGCAGACCAGGTTTCTTTAGGATCCCAACCCCAATAACGACCCCAGGATTCATTGGCCCATACACCTCCTAGAAAAGAACCAATGGTTAACAAATACAATCCTACCGTCATGGCCATTTCACTAACAGCAGACAATTCTTCAATGGTTAATTCAAAGTGTTTTTGGGTGGCAGGGGTTTTAACGCCGATTAATACAAGGTTTAAAAAGCCAATTAAAGCCGACAAAGCTAAAAAACCATAACTCGCCACAATCACAGCTACATGAATGGTTAGCCAATAGGATTTTAAAACCGGTACCAAATTGGTAATCTCAGGATTCATCCAACTAAGGTGGGCTACCATTAAATCAATTCCGGCCAGAAAGGAGCTCAACGCCAGAGCAATTGGGCTTTTATGGCTAAATACCAAGCCTGCCAATACGGTAGACCATCCGATGTACAACATCGATTCGTAACCATTGCTCCAGGGTGCATGTCCTGAAATGTACCAACGTATCCCTAATCCAAGGGTATAACAAAAGAATGCAAGAATGACTAAAGTCAATCCAATTCGTAAGATCCATTTAAATTGCCGCTGAGGTTTCACCAAACGTATCAAATTAAAAATCAACAGTAAGATTCCCAACAACAAAAAATAAGGCGACAGTGTCATGAACAATGCCGATTTATTGTACCAAATCTCTAAATCTCGTTTGAAAGCACTTGGCAAAATTTCTGCTCCATATTTATACTGGTATTTTGAAATGCTATTTAAATATTCATTCGCCTGTTCGGTATTTTTTTGTGCTAAGGCATCGATATATAATCCAAAAATATTTGAGACAAATAAACTATCCTCACTTGGATAACCAGCAATAACAGAAGATGGCGATTGCCATTTTGCAAGTCGATCTTTGGGATGAGGAAAAATGCGAAGAAAGCTTCCCAAACGAGCCATGTAAAATACATTCAACTGCTCATCTACTTTCACTAATTCCTGTTCTAATTTATCGCGGTGAGCCGGGGTTTTTCGATGAGCATTTTCTACTAATTGACGAATTTTAAATTGCCCATTCGCAGTAAAGAAGTCTTTAAAAGCAGCTTTCTTTCCTGATATAGCTAATTGACTTTTCAACTCCGGGTGTTTGATGGTAATCATTGGTACTTGCATCCAATAGTTCGGATTTATCATCATGCCCAACATCACCTGATCGGCACTCAAGCCTTTAAAGGTATGATGCTTAACCAATTTAACAAGCACCTCACTATTCATTGTATTCAAGGGTTTTATACGACCGCTATTATCCTGAACAATTAGTTTCCCGAAAGCATTTGCCTCTTCAATACCCACAGGAACAGGAGGCTGCACTTCGGCACGAAGGGTTGTAACAGAAAGCACAATCACTAAAATACCGACAAGAGCTTTCTTTTGCTTATATATTTCATTGGTTCTCTTTATTAAAAAACGAAAGCGTGTATGGGGAACAATTAAAGCGGCAAACATGCCCAATGACAAAATGAAATATCCTACATAAGTCAACAAAGTGCCCCACCAATCATAATTAACCGACAAAACAGTACCTTTCTCATCGCTATCATAAGACGATTGAAAAAAACGATAACCACTATAATTCAGGATGTTATTCATAAAGATTCGGTAATCGGTTGAAAAATCATTTTGATGATCATGAAGGGTGACTTCACTAGCAAAGGAACTTGGGCTTTCACTCCCCGGATAGCGTTCCATCTCAAACTTATTTAAACGCAATGAAAAAGGAATTTTGATTTCTTTAGCACCATAAGAAACATAAAACTCCTCACCACCTATAGTTTGTTTATATTTCTTACCTAACACACCTTGATTTCCAAAAATAAAAAATGATTTTACGTCTCCATTTAATTCTGCTTTTAGCTGGATAGCTTCAGATAAACCAGACATTTCATTTTCGCTAACCTGAACAGGTTCTAGCACGGCACTTTGTAAATATCTTTTTAATACCAAGCGATAATCTCCAACCTGATACAAAACAGAAGGTTCGAGTAACAACAGGGAATCACCGGGAAGGTCTGCTAAAGATTTAGTAAGCATATTCAGCTTAGAAATCTTCTTATTTGAAGAAAAATGCGGTATCCCATTGAGCATACATACATGAATGTCGAAATCTTCAAATGGGAAAGTTTCAAATCCAATGCGAATGCCATCCATTAGGAGATCATCGCCTTTAAAGATGGTAACTTCACGGCGATTTTGATCGTTAGAAATGATTAACTCTAAGGCTTCTGATCCTCCGGGTTTTTCAATTGGTTTGGAAATAGCGTTTGGCACAAACAAAGTACTTTCAACAGTGATAGTCCCACTGGGAGTTGAGATGCTTTGAGCATAATCATAAGGACTTACAAGGGAAAAAAGCACTTTTGTATCTTTTATCTCATCACCATTCCCTATTCTTACATATTGATCACTAGACCATATCACATCCGATGTTTCTCCTTCACGGATGTGCATCAATCCTTCGAAACTAAAGTATCGAGTAAGGGCAGCGCCGAGAATAATAAACACAAACGCTAAGTGAAAAGCCAACACAGGTAATTTCTTAAAAGTCCAGGCTTTAAATTTTAACAAACTCCCAATCATGTTAACCAAAAGAATACTAAAAACAGCTTCGAACCACCAGGTATTATATACCAGAGCTCTCGCTGCATTTGGCCCAAAATCTTTTTCGATAAAAGTAGCAACTCCTAAAACTGTTGCTAAAAAAATAAGTAAAGTACCCATTAACCAGGTTGCTGTTAATGTATCCCATATTTTTTTCATCATAAGTCTCTTTTATATCTCTAAACTTTAGTTGCAAAATAGTAAATAAGATATAAAAATCTGATTTAAATTTCATACAATAATTCTGTTTCAAACCAATTAAACTAAAAACCCACTGCTCCTATATTGAAGCAGTGGGTAAACTGTAAAATATTAATGGTACTACTTAGCTTTCGCTACTTAAAACTTCACAATTAGGCATTTAATCATTTTGTTATGCTCCTATTGCTTCCACCATATTCTAATAACACCACACATCCGGCACATGATTCACTCAGTCCTTCGTCAGTTTGGATACTCAAAACTAAACATCCACAATTACCCAAAACGCAATAAAAATTATCAGAATGTTAAAAAACGCAACACGTATGCCGGGAAATACAGAGCTTATTATGACAATCAAATTAGATCTGCGACTTTGG
This sequence comes from Bacteroidales bacterium, assembly GCA_003251015.1. Taxonomy (GTDB): domain Bacteria; phylum Bacteroidota; class Bacteroidia; order Bacteroidales; family Marinilabiliaceae; genus SZUA-582. The sequence goes on along the minus strand of QKIO01000258.1, from coordinate 32,464 downwards.
ATTTTACTAATTATAAACGATACAGATAGCCATTTCTATCACATCAACAACTGCTTCCCAACAAGAGAAATGGCATCTATCCTAATCAACAAATGATTCAACCAATTTATTTATAAAAACTTTGGTTTCACAATCAGCATCAACCAACCAAAGCAATTGGTATCAACCGAGTTAAGTTCCTTATTAGCAACATCTTTATAGCCATAAGCCATCTGATTCTTGATGTCTGAAATCGCCCCCAAACTAAGTCCGCCTTTTAGGATAATTTCTTTACTGAATTTATGAGTATAGATAACATCCAGATACTGCCCTAAATTCCCTTTCCAGTAAACCGGATTTCCCGCATCATCAACTTCTACTCCGGATGGTTTCCCCGTTGTAGCATCAACACTGGTGTGAGCCGTTACTTCCGATGCCAGAGATGGCATAAAAAAAGCTGCTTCTAAAATGCTCCCTTTACTAAACATGTATTTGGCTTTGATGTAGGGATCAAAATAGGCTCCTCCTTTCGATCCTACCAGGTAACTATCCTGAATAATAAAGTGGTTCATATATCCGCCATAATATGGGATGCGGCCACTTTGTGATAAATCAAAGGTGTGACGCGTATTGTTAGAATCAAGCGCTTTTTTAGAATAATCGTGACCGGAAAGATATTCCATACCGGCAGATAACTCAAGTTTTTTATCCATGGTTCGATAACCGATATTAGCAGCCAATAAATAAGCTGAAATATCCTTATAGTTCCCATCCGTGCCGCGCTTCATATCCGTTCCATGCTGGTAGTATGCCGAAGCACTCCCAAACAAACCATCAACAGCATTTTTTCCGGAGTTATGCATTAAATATATTCCGTGCGTACCCATTGCTAATAGTGCATCGTTAGTCTCATCCTCTTTACCCGATAATGTAAACATGAAGGCCACTGAGCTTTTTTCACCAATTTGTTTTTGGGCATTCATAAAATTCATGGTTTTTAATTTATCAGTTTCCCATGACGAGTTATCTACTGTAATACCACTAGGCGTTCCGTTATTATTGTAAGATGCTCCGACATCTAACTTCAATCCATCCTTTTGCCATTGCAATAAGAGTCCATCATAACTTAAACCCGATGTCCAAAAATTACGGGAAGATAAAATACGCATATCATTATAATTCCATTCCTGACGTCCAATTATCAAATTGGCATGAGCAGATAACTTTAGATCTACCCAGGCTTCGTAAACCCCAAGTGTACTTGAATTACCCTCCGGACCGGTTTTAGTCACCATATCTTCCGACCCCCAAATACGAGCATCTTGCAATGTTATGCGAGTACTGTACTTCTCAGTTTGGTAATTTAAACGCAAGCGTGTTCGCTGATCTACTGAAGTGCGAATATCTTTGCCGTCAATGGCTGGTGTTTTAAATCCGTTCTCAACAATGCTGCGAGTTCTAAACTCACCATCGATCGTTAATTGGGCAACTGCACTTAACGGAGCTGTTATTAAAAAGAAGGAAAAAACTGTTTTCTGTATTCGTTTCATAACCATTTCTATTGTTCATTTTTGTTTGTTACAAAAGTATTTTGCAACCCAAACCTGAGCAATGAAAAGGCATTGGAGTAAAACAGTGATTTGTATGAAATATTATAGGAATTTTGCTGTATTAATTCAGATCAGAATCAAATTAATACTCTCATCTCACAAACAACCGATATACTTATCATTCAATCTTTTTAATTTTATACCTACTGGTATAATACCATAAGTTATAAAACAACTCATTTTCAAATTTCTCTGAAAATAAAGCCATATTTTTACACCCATTAAAACCGCTTTTCATGAGTCACCAAGATCATTTCGCCAATGCACCATCATGTTTTAGTGTACTAAGCAATACACAATTAAACATCATTCAAGACAAAAAAGCACAGGTTAGCTACTTAAAAGGCGAAAACATCATCAAACACAATGCTCCTGCCACTCATGTGATTTATGTCATCTCAGGTCTTGTGAGAGTATATTTACAATCGGAAGGCCAAAGTAAACAAGCCAATCTCCGCTTAGCAAAAAGCGGAGACTTCATGGCCTTTTCTTCAGTATTTGGAAAAAGCACCTATCCTTATTCTGCTATTGCAATGACCGATACTCTGGTTTGCATGGTTGATAAAGAAGCATTAAAGGAAGTTTTGATGGATAACCCTGATTTCGGTATGCTCATAACTACCCGAAACTACCAACTCGAACAGAGGTATTTAGACATTATCAGCAACCTTAGTTTCAACCAAATGAGAGGAAAACTAGCCTCGGCTTTATTGTATCTTTCATCAGACGAATTTGAAAAAGAAGATGTTTTTTTGAATTTCACACGCCAAGACATCGCAGACTTTGCTTCCATAACGGTCGAAAGTGCCATAAAATTCATCAAGGAATTTGAGAAAGAAAAAATCATTCAGATTATCAACAAAAACATTGAAATAATAAGCACTGAAAAATTGCAGCTTTTGAGTAAAAAGGGATAGTAAATTTGCAAAAAAGCAGGACTCAAAACCAATAAAAATTCATAGAGGTAAGTTGTTATATACTTATCAATAGTAAGCTTACGTTAGCATCAAATATGCGGTGTCATTAAGCATAGCCCCAAGGGGGATCAAGCTACATCTCTGGGGAATACTTTATATTAATCCCGATAAATACTAAAAGGTAATAAGGTTGTTTTGTTGTGAATTATATTCTACTGAGGTACCTTCGGCAAACTAAAAATAAGGTTATTAAACCATATAACTATACAAAATCTTAGTAGTTATAAAATTGTAAAAATAGTAGCCTTATTATTTTAAACTCCACAAATTTCCGAATTGATCCTTCAAGGGCTATGAATATCATAGCATGATATTGTTTGCGCCAAGGTGCGTAGTCATAATCACACGCCGAGGTACCTTTGGCGCTAAAAATCATCTCAATTTCTAAAAACTCTCAAAATCAGAATTATTAAAATCTTTCATGTTAAAGCCTGAAGAACGGTCTCCTGATAATGGAGTCATGTAGTTTTGCTCAGGTGTTTTTTTGGGTTTAACTCCACGTCGCCCATTTTGGGTACTTCTTTGAGCAGCAGATATGAATAACCTTTCTTCTCCAATTCTAAAGAAACTAACCATTTCCTTTAATTGCTCTGCCTGACTTGCTAATTCTTCTGAGCTGGCAGCCAACTCCTCACTGGATGAAGCATTTTGCTGGGTCACTTCATTCAATTGCTGAATAGCTACATTTACTTGACTAGCTCCGTTATTTTGCTCCATACTTGCGGCAGCTACCTCTTGTATCAAGCTAGATGTTTCGCCTATTTTTGGAATGGTATCCATCATCACCGCACCGGCTTCTTCGGTTGCCCGCAAGGCCAATTGAGCCAAAGCAATAATCTCTTCGGCTGCCTTTTGACTATTTTCGGCTAGCTTTCTAACTTCAGTGGCAACAACCGCAAAACCCTTGCCATGATCACCCGCACGAGCGGCTTCTACTGCCGCATTAATGGCCAACAAATCAGTCTTTGATGCAATATCACCAATGATATTAATCTTTCCTGCAATAGCTTTATTGGCCTCCACTGCTTCTTTTGCTTTTTCAGCAACCAACTGAATACTAACATTAGCTTCGGCTGAAGTTTTCTCGGTTTGTTTTGCGTTTTCGGTATTCTGTTCGATGCTTGAAGTAATCTCTTCCATAGTAGAAGAAACTTCCTCAATTGAACTGGCCTGCTGATTAGCTCCCTGAGACAAAATAACCGATGATCCACTCGCCTGCTGACTAGCAGATGCTACATTTTCAGCTCCTTGCAAGATCCCACGAATCACTTCTGTTAACCTTAGAGACATGGCTCTTAATGATTCAATTAAGTCTCCTATCTCATTCTTCCCCTCATAATCAATCTTGGCTTTTAAATCTCCCTCCGCTATATCTTTTGCAAAACGTATACTTTTATTTAACGGTGTCAATATGGACTGCATCAATAAGAAACCAAATCCACCACCTAACGCAATCATTAATATCAGTATAATAACAAACATTATTTTGCTATCTCTTCCTTCTTCATGAATTAATTGAAATTCTTCTTCGGCATCAATGGAACTATAATTCGTGAACTGATCCAATACACCACGAACCTCCTCATAAACTGGCGAATAGTCATTCAAATAGTGTTTTAAAAACAATTCATCATTACCTTCTTGATGATGTGAAATTAAGTTATTGGTGATATCTCCTAAGTGTTTATATCCATCATCAAATGTATTTTCTAAAACGGTACGCTGTTCGCTATCTGAATTTTTAAAGGCGATTAAAAATTTCTCATAGCGCTGGCCAACCTGGGCATAATTATCTCTTACATCAGCTATCAAAGCCTCTTCCTGATCTTTGCTTATTTCCTCCTTGATGTATAAATGATTTAAGGCTAAATTGGATTGATAAGCATCCCGGTCTGCTTCCACTAGAAATTGAATGCCCTTTAATCGGATCTGATAAATGGAATCCGCATTATCAATCATTTTGTTCAGGTAATAAATGGAAGCAATAAAGCTTACTATAAAAAAACCGATGAATAAGCTCACTAAAAGAACTAACCGAACCTTGATTGAAGTATTTTTCATGGCTATCCTCCTTTAATTTAACTTCAATCAAGTTAAGGCATTTACAAGCAAAGCGCATCTCATTTTTGATGAACTTATACCGAACAGTTATTAAGCACTAAAAACTAGATTTGTTCTAATATCTTAAGCGTCAATACAGCCCATACGATATACCTGGCTGCTTTCCCAATAAGCATACCAATACTTACATTCAGAAAATTCACCTTGATCACTCCTAACAAAACCGCAATTACGTCTCCAACTCCCGGTAACCAAGTAAACAAAGATATCCACAATTCTTTACCGGCCATTTTTCGATGCGTTTTCTCAAGCTTCTCCCGCTTAATTCGAAGATACTTTTCAATCCATTCGTATTTCCCCAAATATCCAATCCCATAAGAACTTAACCCCCCTAACCAATTTCCTGCAGTTGCAACAATTATACTCCATGTCACATCAAATTTTGCTGCAATCATGCCCATTAAAATAGCTTCAGAACTAAAGGGTATCACTGTTGCTGCTAAAAATGAGGCCGTAAATAAGCCGATGTATCCATATTCAAATTCCATAAATGCAAAGATAAGGTTTTCAGAATTGAGGACAAGGTTTAGACAAAAGGCAGAAGGCAGAAGGCAGAAGGCTTAGATGTTTAGGCAAAATTATTCATTATTCATTATTCATTATTCATTATTCATTATTCATTATTCATTATTCATTATTCATTATTCATTATTCATTATTCATTATTCATTATTCATTATTCATTATTCATTATTCATTATTCATTAATAATTAAAAATACTACTATGTATTGCCAAGTACTATCTTTTATACGTATATTTGTAATGCAGAATACTATATGAAATAGAATCTCATGAATGTAGAAAACACAAAAGCACAGATGAGGAAAGGAGTACTGGAATATTGTATTCTCTTAATTCTTTCTAAAAACGATGCTTACGCTTCCGACATTATTAACCATCTTAAAGAAGCCAGGATGATCGTAGTTGAAGGTACTTTATACCCTCTGCTAACACGTTTAAAGAATGCCGAATTATTGAGTTACCGTTGGGAAGAATCTACACAAGGCCCTCCTCGCAAATACTATGAACTCACCGATAAAGGAAAAAGCTTTTTACAAGAATTAGACACTTCCTGGAGTGAATTAACATCAGCAGTAGGTCAAATTAATCAAAGGAATTAGTCATGAAGAAAACAGTAGACATAAATATCAGCAACATCATCTTTCACGTGGATGAAGATGCCTATCAGTTACTAAAAGCTTATCTGGAAAAATTAGAATCTGTATTTGAAAATCAAGAAGGCGGAAAAGAGATTTTATCAGATATCGAAAACCGCATTGCAGAATTATTTGAAACCAAAACAGACCGCCAAAGCGAAGTTATAACCCTTGAAATTGTTAATGACATCATGGCTACGATGGGAAAACCGGAAGACTTTGGCTTCGAAACTGAAGATAAATCCACAAAGGAAGAAGTATATGAAGCTGAAATCATTATACCTAAAAAACGCCTTTACAGAGATATCGACAACAAAGTTTTGGGAGGCATCTGCTCAGGTTTAGCTGCCTATTTCAACATAGATGTAGTTTGGATTCGTGTTTTAGCCGTGGTTCTATTATTTGCGACATCAGGAGGCGCTGCTTTTGTGTACATCATACTTTGGTTGATTATTCCTCCGGCTATAAGCAGAGGCCAAAAGATGGAAATGCATGGCGAAAATGTGACCATCGAAAACATTGAGCGTGCCATCAAAGAGGAATACGAAGAAATGAAAAAAGGCTTCCAAAACTTTAAAGATTCACCTACCTATAAAAAAGGTGAAAGCTGGTTTAAGAACATGAGCAATCGCAATAACCAAAATCCAAAACAATGAACAAGACTATTAACATAAACCTAAGTGGCTTCGCCTTTCAAATGGATGAAGAGGCTTACAATAAGCTCAAGACTTATCTTGACACGCTTCTAAAGAGGCTAGGAAATAATTCTGAAGCCAAGGAAATCGTGCAAGACATTGAACGCCGTATTGCCGAATTGTTTAAAGACAATTATGGTCTCCAAAATCAAATCATTAGTCTTTCTGCTGTAAATGAAATAATTGAAACCATAGGCGAACCATCGGAAATCATCGATGAAGATTTGGAAGAAAAGGAAGATGAGCCGGTTAATTCGCAAAAAGTTTATACCGGTAAAAGACGATTGTATCGCGATCCTGAAAACCGAGTCCTCGGAGGTGTTTGTGGAGGTCTGGGTGCATACTTCAATATCGATCCATTAATTTTTCGGGTACTAGCCATTGTTATAACATTAACGGTTGGTGTGGCACCTTTTGTATACATCATCCTTTGGATAGCTATGCCTAAAGCAATTAGCCTTAGTCAACGAATGGAAATGCAAGGCGGCTATACTTTTCAAAAATTCGAAGATGACTTTAAGAAGGAATATGAAAAGGCCGCCGGAAAATTTAAGAATTACAAAAGCAGTTATTCTTCCAATAGAGGCAGTTCCATAATTGGATTCATTATTGGACTCTTCCTAATCATCTGGAGTTCCATCGCAATCATAAGTGTTGTAGGTATGATTAGCTGTAAAGAAACCATCATCAATTTCTTTAACCTTGCAGATATTGGTTACATCAACTCAATCCCGGAAAGAATTGCTACAGACTACTCCTTAACACTCCTACATATTGCAGCCTATACCATAGTAGGAATTCCTTTGCTCGTGATATTTTACTATGGCATCAAACTCATGTTTAACCTCAAAAGCCGCAATCGCTATTTAGGCGTAACTACTTTTTTAATATGGATTGGAGGCATTGGACTAGCATTTTATGCGCTATTCAACACAGCTCTTGACTTTAAAGAAAAAGCCATTGTAAGTGAAGAAATCTATATCCCACAGAAAAAATTCAACACCCTTCGCATTGAGGGAAGCGATAACAGCACCTCTCGCTACTCAAGCAATTACGTTATGGAGATTAATCAGCTCCACATTTTTCAACGGAACAACAACATTCATATTGAAGGCGAACCTCACATTTACGTCAACCACGGCCCGAATCTAAACATCTCAATCACAACCAGTGCCAATGGCAAAACAGAAAGCGATGCCAGAAGCCACATAGAAGACATCCGTTACAATTTAACCATGCAGGACTCTATTTTAACTTTAGATCAAGCATTTATTTTAGATGAAGTTGCACTCATGAGAAACCAGAAAGTAGATATTAACATTGATCTTCCTCCCAGCATGAATCTTAAAATTGATCCTGAGTTACAACATTTAGTCGTCAATTATTAATTAAACAAATCGTTAGATATTAGACCATTTTAACAACTGCATCAACACTTGGTATAATGCCGCTCGACTAATGACAGCGGTAAATACATAGCGGATTCAACCCTTCTACCATTTCGAAGCGGTATTATTTTGAAGCAGTTTCAACGGATAATGAAATACTAATACACACTTAGGATTAAACATAAAAGGCGAGAATCAGCACATTCCCGCTTTTTTTTACATGAATTACTTGGGTCTTTAGCATCACACCCAATCCACCTTCTTTAATACCTTATTCAATCCAAGTAAATATTATGTCAATCTACTTGGAGGACCAACTTCCATATCTACGTTCGTACAAGTTACTATGCACATCTTTTGCAGCTTCGACCATCTCCGGGTATGGAATATCCGTATTACTCACAAAACCGATATTAAAATTTTCACCATCAAAAGCGCGTCCCGTTAAAGGAGAATCGGTGTACTGGAACCAGTGAGCTCCCACAAAATAAGGGTGATCGATAACGGAATTAAGATAGTTTTTGTACATGTGAGCTCTGTCTTGTCTTGATGCAGCATGAACCAAACCTCCATTTACCATTCCGGTTCCATTTGATGTTCCCATATGAAACTCTCCAATAATAGCCGGCGTATCCATCTCTTCTAGAAACTGCCAGAATTTATCGCCAACTCCTTCTTCGTAATAATTCATACTGAACACATCAAGGTATTCTGCCGCTGCCATGTTTACTTCCGGAACAAATCCCCAGGACGCGAAACGACACCCTAAATACAAATGATTAGGCAATACTTTTTCCAGCGCATCATGAACAACCTGAAAGTATTTTTTTGCATAAGCCGTTAAACAAGCAGATAAATCTTGAACCAATGCTTCATGATATTCTTCTCTTGCTCTGATATCAATTCCTTGATCAAATATTTCCCAGGTTTTAAAATCAGTTTGCCATGCTTTATTGAGCGCTTGAATTGTTGTATAACGATTTTTCAGCATTTGAGCAAAATGCGCTTTGGCAGGGCTCTGTCTCACATCTTCTAAAAGGGTATTCAAAACAATCCCATATTGATTTTCAACAGTTCCGGCTATACCCCAATTTTTTTCATTATCAATAAAAACGCCAATACACCAAGGATTATCTTTCACTTCTTCGGCAATGGCTTTAACGGTAATTTCAGCTCTTTTTTCAAACTCGGGATCAAAAAAATCAGGTAAAACACCTCCAAATATACCTCCCGAATGCACCTCCTTAAGTTTATCGCCTATAATCCAACCATTGGCAAAATATGGTAGCTTCTCATTATGATAAAATACTGTATCGGCCCAATTACCAAAAGAGGTAAAGCCCCAATTTTTAAATCGGTCCAAGGTAACATCAGCCCATTTTGAAAGATGTTCTCCGGGAGTATTCTCACCATACTTACGTTCCAAATTGGCTTGGTAAAAACTGTAAGCTTCACCACGTATAAAAGGGCTTAAAAAATGCTCTTGCCGATACGTATAATTATTTGCCAAAGCATCATCGTATGCCGGCAATTCAATAAACATTTTATAGCGCTCAGGAAAGGCAACAAACGAACTATTTGTTATTTCTTGCCCGAGTCGAATCATACCTTTTGAGTCTTCGGGTGTAACATCATCCGGATCTCGAAGTAAGGATGCATTATTTTTAAAGTCCCTCCCGGTAAATGTCGATGAATTGGCCATTCGACAATTGGCAACTCCACTTGAAAAGAATAGATACCCTTCCGGATCCACCAAACTCCAAACTCCATTTACCTTCTCCGTTCTAAAGTATCCAGTAGCCTCCAATTTTGGTCCTGCGGCCCAACCTCCAAACTTAGTTCGTCCCTTCATTGAACCCTCACGAGCAAGCATTTCCAATTCCTCTCTGGCTTTTTGCTTTAATTGTTCATCCGATGTTATCTTTCCATCAAAATCAACTTTTGCATTCTGACCATACTTATCAACCCATGCCACTAAATAATCGTCACTTACTGCCGGGGTTTCAACAAATCGAAAATTATCCAAAATCAATTCTTTATCGCTCAGAATTTTAACCGCATATAAATAAATTGCCGTAACATCATCAAAGGTGGTTTTATTCCAGCCTCCTCTTATTTTCATTTGTAAGGAATTGGTTGACCAAGGATCCGGATAATCTCGCATATCTCCCTCTCGCATGTATTCACCTTCCATTTGAAAAAATACGCTATTCGTTTCACCGGGCGGTATTGAAACCGATCGCAAAGCACTTCCTCCTTTTGAATTATGCACATTTGCAATCAAATGTATAGATGTAGTTCCGGTATTAGTGGCCTCAAAAACCATCGATACATCTTTAAACGAAGATATATCAAAAGGTTTTGGAGGAACTATTTCGATACCGGTTGAAGGGGCATCTTTTTGTAATTGAATTTTTAACGATTGCCTTCCATTCGTGACTCCTTTTGAATCACAAAGCTCAACTTTAGCATTATTAATACCAACGATTTTAGGAATCTCGGACTCTTCAAAATCCGTGATGGAAAATTGTTTCAGAGATGCCCAAAAGGCATCCGAACCGGTAACATTTCTATCTCTACAACTTGATAGGCTTATTATAAATAAAATAAGGTAAAATGAATATTTATGTATTTCCATAAGTAAATAATTATTACAATTAATTCGTGCTGTTAAAATTCTATATAGCATCCATAAAAGATGGCAAAATTTTTATACACATAGACTATTGACATAAGTGTTAATTTTACTTTGAGCTTAACGCTGTTTATTTTAGTCCATCTGTTTAATACCAAGCAATCATATCGTAATTGAGATCGTATTTTACCTCCTAATATGTATGTTTCGGAATTACTTTCAGACCTCAAAATCTGGGAGCGTTTATATATCTTTGACATTTCAAATCTACCAAGCTTCTATCATAAAAAAGAAGCATTACGCGTTATTAACGGTAAACAACACAAAACAACACCCTATTAATCAATGAACAACAACAAATACCAAAACAAGTCAATTAAACATATAATTCAGCACCAAAAACGACTTGTTTCCAGCTCAGTTTTTAAAAACTCCGATCAATACTCCAAACTTTTTAATTTTTTAGTTGAAAAACATTTTGAAGAAACTCCCAAAAAAGAAAGCTTTCTTGAAGTTTCGTTACCTGAAATATTTGGTGCAAATAACTCTTACAACAGTAAAGTACGTGTATACATGCATAACTTGCGCAAAAAGCTTGAAGAGTATTATCGTACTGAGGGAATAAATGATGCATTTATCTTCAGCATAGAAAAGGGGCAATACAACCTTTCAATTACAAAAAAGAAAGTTACAAAAAACAAAATCCACCTTAAAAAATCTATTTTCCCGATAGCAATCGGCCTCGTTACGGTTTGGGTTGTATTTTTAATAAATAGCAACAATAATGCACCTTACCTTTGGAAAAACTTCATCGACAACTCGACTCCTACGGTATGTTATATTGGAGACCATTACACAGTTTGGGGGAAAGTAGATGATACTTTGTATGCGTCTGTTCATTTTGAAGGCATTAATTCCAAAAGTCAATTTGAATCTTTATTGCACAAAAACCTATTAAAAGATTCACACTTTAAAAGCGACAATTACTCCTTTGTAACAAAAATGGGCCCTTTAGCCGCTTCAAAATTAACCTATTGGTTTTCTTTATTTAATGAGGAATTACGCGTTCAATTAGAATCAGACTTTGAGCCTTCCAATATAAATAATGAAAATTTAATATTCATAGGTCCTCATAAAACTATGGGAGAATTAAAATCAGTGTTTTTATACAATTCACAAAAATTTGCTACAAACTCATATAACTTCATCAATAAAACTACCGGAAAAGAATATACCGATATTACAGAGAATGATATTAATATTGAACACGTTATGGTGTCGTATACCAAATTGTCGGACACAGGCCGAAAAGCTCTTTTTTTCAGCTCAAATCACGATGTAGGTGTAATGGCTACGGTGAGAAACTTCACAAATGAAGACCGACTAAAAGAATTTTATGAAGCCATACCCAATAATAGTTATTTCAATGCGCTGTTTAAAGTACGAGGTATTGGCCGTACCAATGTTGAATGCCAGCTAATTGAGCTAGAAATCATTAAGTAATTATTTGAGTACGAATCCGTCTTTTTTTCTAAGAATAAAAGACGGTCCTGTTGATAGAAGTTATCATAACAAGGATAAGCTTGGTCAGCGCTATCCTGATTTATTTATCCCGTAAGAACATTTTGCTTTCCGTATTTACATAACTTTACAGCAAAACACATTCAGGTTTTGGCTGGGAAAATGCAAAATTATTATTAATGATTAATGTTAAATTAACTCCATTCATCATTTCAATTAATGCGGCACTTTACAATAATCACTAATCATTAAACATTAATAATTACATCACACGTTTTATACGCTTAGAACCTTGACAACTTTGCTTATTTTCTTAATTTTGCGATTTGGATATAAATTTGATATAAATGAATAGCATTAGAAAGGTCAAGTCAGCGTTGATTTCTGTTTTCCATAAAGATGGATTAGATGAGATTGTTCGTACTCTACACGAGCAAGGAGTAAAACTTTATTCTACAGGTGGTACTCAAACATTTATCGAAAGTTTAAATGTACCATGTAATAAAGTTGAAGATGTTACCGGTTTTCCATCAATTTTTGGTGGCCGAGTAAAAACATTACACCCAAAAATTTTGGGAGGTATCCTTGCAAGACGCGAAAACGAAGGCGACCAAGAGCAATTAGCTCAATACGAAATTCCTGAAATAGACCTTGTTATTGTTGATTTATATCCATTTGAAGCAACGGTTGCTTCAGGTGCTTCATTCGAAGATATTATTGAAAAAATTGACATCGGTGGTATTGCCTTAATTCGGGGTGCTGCTAAAAACTTCAACGATGTGATCATCGTGCCATCGAAAAAACAATATGCTCCGCTTTTAGCCTTATTAAAAGAAAGAGGCGAGTCAACTTTAGAAGACCGTAAAGCTTTTGCAGCAGCTGCATTTAGCGTTTCATCACACTACGACGGCGCAATCTCCAACTATTTCAACAAAGAAGCAGAAGACTTAGAGCGCATCAGCTTAAACGACGGAAAAGTACTTCGTTACGGAGAAAACCCTCATCAAAAAGCAACCTTTTACAAATTTAACAACGTCGCTTCAGGCGCTGCACTAGCTAACGCAGAAATTCTTCAAGGCAAGGAGCTATCTTACAACAACATGTTAGATGCAGATGCTGCATGGAAAGCGGCCAGTGATGCTTATCATTCAGTGACACACATTGATAAAAAAGTAGCCGTTTCAGTGATCAAACACTTAAACCCGGCTGGTTTAGCAGTAACTGATAACATTTTACAAGCATTAGAATTAGCCTGGGCAGGTGATCCAATTTCTGCTTTTGGTGGAATTATCTGTTTTACGGATACAGTAACCGGAGAAATTGCAGAATGGTTTGCCAAACGCTTTGTGGAAATTATTATTGCACCGGAATTTACACCAGAAGCATTAGAAGTATTTGCTAAAAAGAAAAATTTACGCTTACTTAAAACTCCTATTAAAGAAAATATTACAGGAGAAAAATTATACCGCTCAATAAGCGGAGGTTTCTTAGTACAAGACGAAGATGAAGGTGTGGACACTGAATTTAAGCAAGTAACTAAGAAACAATTTGCAGATAATAAAATGAATTTAGCTAAATTTGGTATCACAGCATGTAAGCATCTTAAGAGTAATGCCATTGCTGTAGTAACTGAAAATAGTGATGGTTCATTCTGGTTGACCGGAGCAGGCATGGGTCAGCCAAACCGTTTAGACAGCTTACGTCAGTTAACAATGCCACGTTTCGACATGAAAGAAGGCATTAAGATTGAAGATTCTGTTTTAATTTCAGATGCATTTTTCCCATTCCGCGACAGCATTGAAGCTGCCAACGAATACGGAGTTAAATATATAGTAGAACCAGGTGGTAGCATTCGCGACGAGGAAGTAATAGAGGCATGTGATGAATTTGGAATGGCCATGTTATTCACCGGAAGACGTCATTTTAAACACTAAAAAAAACCAAACGAATGGGATTGTTTAATTTCTTAGCTCAAGAGATTGCTATTGACCTTGGTACAGCTAACACCATCATCATCAACAATGACAAAATAGTTGTTGATGAGCCTTCTATTGTAGCTCTAAACCGCAAGACTGACAAGCTGGAAGCTATTGGTGAGAAAGCTCGTCAGATGCATGGTAAAACACACGATAATATTTACACAATCCGTCCATTGCGTGACGGTGTAATTGCTGACTTTAATGCTGCTGAACAAATGATTCGAGGCATGATCAAATTGATCAATAAAAAGTCTAAAATGTTTACACCCTCATTGACCATGGTGATTTGTATTCCTTCAGGTAGCACTGAGGTAGAGATTCGTGCAGTACGCGACTCTTCAGAACATGCCGGTGGACGTGAAGTTTACATGATTTATGAGCCAATGGCTGCCGCCTTAGGGATTGGTCTTGATGTGGAAGCTCCGGAAGGTAACATGGTTGTTGATATAGGTGGTGGTACTACAGAAATTGCAGTTATCTCATTAGGCGGTATTGTTACTAACAAATCCATTCGTATTGCCGGTGATGATTTAACAGCAGATATTATGGAATACATGCGTCGCCAACATAACATTAAGGTGGGTGAACGTACAGCAGAGCAAATAAAAATTGAAGTGGGATCTGCGCTTCCCGAGTTAGAGGAGCCACCGGCAGATTACATTGTGCGTGGTCCAAACCAAATGACTGCTCTTCCGATTGAAGTACCTGTTTCTTATCAAGAGATTTCTCACTGTTTAGAAAAATCCATCTCTAAAATCGAAACTGCTGTATTATCGGCTCTTGAGCAAACGCCACCGGAATTGTACAGTGATATCGTAAGAAACGGTATCTACTTAGCCGGAGGTGGTGCATTATTACGTGGTCTAGACAAACGTTTATCAGACAAGATCAATATTCCTTTTCACATTGCTGAAGATCCTCTTCATGCAGTAGCTAGAGGAACTGGTATTGCACTTAAAAACCGTCATCGCGGTTTACCATATCTGTTAAGATAGAAGCCTTAAAATAAATTAGCCATCGGATTTTTTCCGGTGGCTTTTACAGTTTAATCCAATCCCACTCACTCGGCAATGAGGAATATTATTCGTTTTATACTAAAGCACTACTTCACCATTCTCTTTTTCATGATAGAGATTATTTGTTTAGTGTTAGTGGTCAACTACAATGGTTATCAACGAAGTGTATTTGTTTCCTCTTCTAATAAATTTACCGGTGGCATTTACAACAACGTCAGTAATGCCGAAGAATACTTAATGCTTAAAGCCATCAACGAAGAGCTTTCTCGTGAAAATGCTTTTCTTAGAAGCCAACTCCCCGGATCATATCATGCGTCACGTGATTATTTCAATGTAGTTTTCGATAGTCTGTCTCAACAACAATATATTTATCGTGCTGCCAAAGTAATTAATAACTCAACCAATAAGCAGTTTAACTACATCACGATTAATAAAGGTCTTTTAAATGGAATCAAACCGGAAATGGGGGTTTTATCCTCAAAAGGAGTTATTGGTATTGTAAAAAATGCATCTGATAATTACGCCACCATTATATCAGTATTAAATACTCGCTTACGAATTTCGGCAAAAATAAAAGAGACCGGTTATTTTGGCTCTCTTCAATGGCAGGGTGGATCACATTTGTACGCCTGGTTAAATGAAATTCCTAGTCATGCCAAAGTAAATGTTGGAGATTTAATAGTTACCAGTGGATATTCATCTATTTTTCCTGAAAACATATTTTTGGGAACTGTAGACGAAGTGGAATTAAGCGAAGGCGAAAGCTTCTATAAAATAAAAGTTAAATTAACCGTAGACTTTAAGAATTTATCCTTTGTAGAAGTGATTGAAAATACCATTAGTGAAGAACAATTATCATTAGAAAAAGAGACTGAAAATGATTAATCACTTACCCCGATATATTTTTAACTTCATTTTCTTGATATTGATTCAGGTAACGGTGCTTAACAACATTCAGTTTAGCGGATATGTTAATCCTTACCTGTATATCCTATTTATTATCACACTACCATTTGAGACTCCAGGATGGCTATTATTGGTTTTAGGATTTTTAACCGGGGTAACAATTGATATCTTTAGTAACACGTTAGGAATGCATGCCTCTGCAACAGTATTTATGGCCTACCTTCGACCTTTTATATTAAGAGCATTTGCGCCGCGCGATGAATATCAACCAGGGTCATTACCCCTAATGCATCATTACGGATTCTCATGGTTTTTTCGCTACTCAATACTTTTAGTCCTCGCTCATCACATTTTCTTGTTTTTCGTGGAGGTGTTCTCAATGTCACATTTCTTCTCGACATTATGGAGAGTGATTGCAAGTAGTGTATTTACCATGATCTTGATCTTGATTGCACAACTTTTTGGAAGAGGAAATAATAAAGCCAGACAATAGTGGGACTAAATAATAAAGCCATATTAATAGGTGCCATAATGGTATTTGTTGCACTTGCTTTTGCGATTAAGCTCTTCTTTATTCAAGTTTACGATACGTCCTATAAGTTTTCGGCAGAGAGTAATGCACGTCGTGAAGTAACTCAATATCCGTCAAGAGGATTAGTATATGACCGCAATGGAAAACTATTAATCTCAAATCAGGCGGTGTATGACATCATGGTAGTTCCGCGTGAGATTGTTCCATTTGATTCCTTAGATTTCTGCCAGTCGTTAGATATCACGCTCGAGGAATTAAGGCAAATGTTTGTTTTAATGCGGAAAAATATCCAGCGAAGAAAAATTTCATCTTATAAACCATCTGTCTTTTATAAAATGTTATCAGCTGAGAACTTTGGTCGCTTTCAGGAAAAGCTTTACAAGTTCAAAGGCTTTTTCGTTCAACGCCGTACGGTTAGAAAGTATGAATATCCAAATGCAGCGCATGTTTTAGGCTATGTTGGAGAAGTAAACACGTTGCAACTGGAAAATGACGATTATTACAAAAAAGGTGACTACATAGGGATTAGTGGAATAGAAAGCACTTATGAAACAGCTTTAAGAGGATCTAAAGGGGCGAAATACATCATGGTAGATGTTCATGGTCGGGAAAAAGGACCCTTTAAATCAGGAAAATATGACACCCCGGCTATTACCGGTAAAAAAGTAAAGGTTTCATTAGACATTGACCTACAAGTCTATGGTGAACAATTAATGAAAAACAAAATAGGCAGTATTGTTGCCATTGAGCCTGCAACCGGAGAGATACTTGCATTTATCTCATCACCGGTGTACGATCCTTCAATACTTGTTGGTCGAAACCGTGGTGAAGGATTCACTATCCTAGCTAACGACTCATTAAAACCCCTAACAAACAGAGCGTTACAAGGAACTTATTCACCGGGTTCTACTTTCAAACTAGTAAACGCAGCCATTGCTTTACAAGAAGGTGCTATCAATCCGTTCACGAAATTCCCTTGCGATGGCCCCGGATCACGCCCAATCCGTTGTACGCACCACCACCGTTCGCCAATCGAAGTTACAGGTGCCATTGAAACATCGTGTAATCCATTTTTCTACAATGCATTTAAGTATACCGTTGAAGGAAAAGGGCAATCTACCCGAGATGGTTATCAAACATGGGAAAAACACGTTAGAAGCATGGGATTTGGAGATAAACTAGGGATTGACCTTCCATACGAAAAAAAAGGTGGAGTCCCTAAAAAAGAGTACTACGATAAATACTATGGCAAAACAGGCTGGAGAGCTATTACAATACGATCGCTGGCAATTGGACAGGGCGAGTTATCTGTAACACCTGTGCAATTAGCAAACGAAGCGGTGGTCATTGCCAACCGGGGATACTATTTCCAACCTCATGTAATTAAAGATATTGAAGGCGAAAGCATACCTGAAAAATACCTAAAAAAGTTTAAAACTGAAATAGACTCTCTTAATTTTGAGGAGGTCGTAAAAGGAATGGGACAAGTTTATACCGGAGATATAGGTACAGCAAGATACTACCAACATGATTCGATAGCCTTTTGTGGAAAAACAGGTACAGTACAAAACCCATTTGGCGAAGATCACTCTGTATTTTTAGCCTTTGCCCCAAGAGACAATCCCAAGATTGCCATTAGTGTAATAGTTGAAAATGCGGGATATGGATCGACCTGGGCTGCTCCAATGGCAACCTTATTAATGGAAAAATATCTTACCGGAGAAATCCCCAAACGTCATCAGTGGACAGAAGAACGAATTTTAAAAGCTGATTTCATCTCAAAAAAGAAATAAATAATTAAGCATGCCAACAAACAGTTATAAAAAAAGCGTCGATTGGGTACTGGTTTCTCTATATGTCTTGCTGGTTATTTTTGGTTGGCTCAATATCTATGCGGCCAATTTCAGTCTGGATAATCCTGTATTTTTCGATACTGATAAAGAATACTTTAAACAATTAGTATGGGTTGGATTATCCATGTTTTTCATAGGTTTAATCTTTTTATCGGATAGTAAATTTTTTGTAGAACTTTCTCACCCCTTTTATGGCTTTACCATATTTCTGCTCATTGCCGTTCTCCTCTTTGGAAAAGAAATAAACGGAGCCAAATCCTGGTTTGAATTAGGACCGATTCGCTTTCAACCGGCTGAGCTCGCCAAGGTGGCTACTGCCCTCTCCTTATCCCGGGTTATGAGTCGATTTGGATTTAAATTCTCATTTAAAAAGAAATCTGATTTCTTTAAATCGACTGGTATCATTATGCTTCCTATGCTAATGATTTTACTGCAAAATGACACGGGTTCTGCATTGGTCTATTTTTCATTTATTTTTGTGTTTTATCGCATGGGATTATCTGTTCTAGTCCTTGTTTTCGGCTTAGTTGCCGGAGTTGTAGTAACTTTAACATTAATGGCTCCCAACACACTCATTATAGGCCTTGTCTCAATTGTTTCAATTGGCCTTCTTATTTATAAAGGCGTAAAAAAAGAGTTGTATAAAGCCTTAATTTATGGAGTATCCACATTTGTTGCATTATTTGCCCTTAATTGGCTTCTTAATACAGAAATTAAAATAGAATACTTGATGACTTTAGGCATCTTAGTATTATCAATTACATTATTAGGCTATTCCTTAATTAGACGCGTTCACAAGTTTATACCAACCTATATTTTCATTCTTTGGAGCGCTATTGTATTAACCTTTTCTGCCGATTATTTTTTCAGTGAGGTATTATCACCTTACCAGCTCACCCGTATAAATGTTCTTTTTGGAATTGAAGAAGATCCTCTTGGCGCCGGATATAATGTCAACCAATCAATGATTGCAATAGGTTCTGGCGGAATTTCCGGAAAAGGCTTTTTACAGGGAACGCAAACAAAATTTGATTTTGTGCCGGAGCAATCTACCGACTTTATTTACTGTACGGTTGGAGAAGAATGGGGTTTTTTTGGATCTTTAGGAGTGGTGATTCTCTTTACCTCACTTCTATTGCGAATATTGTTTTTGGCAGAGAAACAGCATTCCGTTTTTAGTCGAGTTTATGGTTATTGTATTGCCGGTATTTTCTTTTTTCACTTTGCCATAAATATTGGAATGACAATTGGCTTAGCTCCGGTAATTGGGATTCCTCTGCCGTTTTTTAGCTATGGAGGATCTTCTCTTTGGGGTTTTACATTACTCCTTTTTGTTTTTATTAAACTTGATACCAACCGAAACGAATTAATCCGTTAAGAAAAGACAGACAGATCAATAGCGTTTTTCTTGTAAGGAAATTGCTTTAAACAAAACAATTTATTTTTACTACGAAAAACACAAAAACACACGAAAAGTAAAATTAAATTTAGCTTCGCTGATTTTAATTTTTTTCGTGGTTCAGAAAAGTGATTTTAGTGGTTAGGAAATAATCATTTCACTAAAACCGAAATCCCTAGTTTTTCTTGCTATCTCTATCCGTTTGTGTACTTTTGTGGTGTTAAATAAAAACGGCTCCACATAGGATGAATTTTAAAACATACTCACTACATAATTATTTAGAATTTACTCAAATTCAAAACTCATCTGAAGACGAAAAAATAATTGGTTGGAATAACGATCAACATAATCCAATCTTTCATTTCACCTTTCCACAAAAGGGAAAGTTAAATGATTTGGATTTTAATAATACAATCAATTTTCTTCATTTAAACACTGACAAACAGCCAAATACGAATTCTCCAAAGAAATTTCAAGAAAGATTAGATGTCTCTATTAACTTCACCAGAATTACACGTACGGTTAGAAACTATAGCATGTCGTGCATGTCAGGAAAAGTTAGAACTGGTGGATTTACCAAATTCAACAATAAAAAACACTTTGTTCTAGAATCGATACAAGACAGGATCAGTAATTGGGTTAATCAACTCTTTTTGGCAAAATACACCCCTATTGCTCAGGGGATTGATAATCTTCAACCTTCATTTGATGTAGTCCATTTTTTAATGAACAAGAATTAAGTGATATCCTCCTAAATTGTGGGGAATAATCTATTTTTAGGCAAAAAATAACATCCCGATAAATGATAAAAAAATATTCAAAAGCACTAAAACTGATATTCAAAATTCTCTTCTCGGGGGGAGCCATTTATTATATCCTATCTAAATTAGATTTAACTCAAGTTGGCGAAACCATAAAAGATGTTAATCCTTTATACTTAATTGCTGCAATTATTGTTTACATCACCTCTATTTTAGGGAGTACTTTTCGACTTAATAGTCTATTTCGTACACTGCCCTTACACATCGACACTTGGCCTAATATAAAATTGTATTGGTTAGGTTTGTTCTATAACTTTTTTTTACCCGGAGGTGTTGGCGGAGATGGCTATAAAGTATACTACTTAAAAAAACATTTTAATACACCCGTTAAAAAACTACTTGGTGCCATTTTTGCAGATCGTTTAAGTGGTTTGTCAATTATTCTGATATACCTGTTAGGTTTGGTTTATTACATCGACTACGAATTACCTTACCAGGGTTGGTTCTTTATCTTAATCCCCTTTGTAAGTGCCGGCTACTATTTATTCTTATGGTTATTTAATAAGAACCTAACAAAAGCATTCTGGTCAGTAAGCTTATGGTCTTTAGTCTGTCAGGGAGTTCAAACCATTGCAGTTATTCTAATTCTTAAATCCATGGGAGCTGAAGTCAATGAATATTGGAACGAATATATTTTTCTATTCTTTTTATCTACCATAGCATCTGCTGTACCGGTTACATTAGGGGGTATTGGTGCACGAGAAATGGTATTCTACACAGGCGCCGTTTATCTTGGGATAAATGAAGCCCAAGCAGTTGCTACCAGCTTTCTGTTTTACTTAATTGCATTAGTTAGCTCATTCCCGGGTCTGTACTTCGTTTTTAAAACCAACCACATCTTCTCTGAATTTGGAGGAAAAGAGATTGATATTCCTGAATTTAATGAAGAAGAAATTGCTGTAGAGGAAGCAAACAATTAATTAGCAAGCTTCACAATTGGATTCTGATAGGAACGAAGTTCGTTCAATTGTTTTTCGACATCAACTTGCCACTTTTTTTGTTTGTCTTTCACAATACCGTGTTTGGTTTCTGAGTCGTATTTCGTTTGAGTTTTTTTATACTCACTTTGCAACTTGGTAATTTGCTTGGTAATATACTGTTGGCTACGTTGATTCCTGTCAAATGCTTCCTGTGCAAATTTTCGGATTTTACGAACATAAACTTCCACAATATCAAAATGCAATTGTTCGTGAGCCAACAATTCTATTGCATCTGACTTTGTCCAGGATTTTTGCTTATCAAAAGATGCAAAAACCTCAACCTCAGTCACCTTTTTATTAAGCGATGCAAAACTATAACTAATTCCAACAAAAGACATAGCCGATACAGAGGCCTTTTTATCGGCCTTACCTTTAAAGTCAGCCCAAACCAACTTCTCGTCATTCCATTTTATTACTTCAGTTTTCTGGGCACTAGTCCCTAATGAAAATAGAAATAACACTAAAAAAAGGCCTGTTTTTAAATCATTCATCACCAAACAAATTTAATAATCACGATCAGTACAAATAAAACAATTTTTCGTGATAGAAGTTTTTCGACAGTAAATTTTACGTTTAACATTAATTAAAGATTTTTTTCTCTAAATACTAAACTATTCATCCACATTTCTGTTTCTTCATGAAATAACGCAAGTAGACAAGAATGGAAAATAATTTTAATTTACCTATCAACGGAAAAAAAAGAGTAGTCATTGTAGGTGCAGGATTTGCCGGTTTAAAAATGGCTCGTATGTTAAGTAAATCACCATATCAGGTGGTGATGCTGGATAAGCAAAATTTCCACCAATTTCAACCTTTATTTTATCAAGTTGCAACCTCGGGAATTGAGCCAAGCTCCATTTCATTTCCGGTTAGAAAAGTCTTTCAAAACCATTCGAACCTACATTTTAGACAAACAGAATTACAGAGTATAGACACCCAAAATAATTTTGTTATTACCACCAGCGGTCAACTGCATTACGACTTTTTGGTGATTGCAACCGGGGTAAAAACCAATTATTTTGGCAATAAAAATGTGGAGCAACATGCCCTGCCCATGAAAACAACAGCAGAGGCCATTAACTTGCGCAACCGCATATTGGCATCCTATGAAAAAGCCATTTTAACCGAAAATAAAAATGAGCAAAGCAAACTCATGTCAGTAGCAGTAGTTGGAGGTGGTCCTACCGGTGTAGAATTATGTGGTGCTTTGGCAGAAATGCGAATGGATGTTTTACCGAAAGATTATCCTGAACTGGACTTTAGTTTAATGAAAATAGTATTGTACGAAGCGGCTCCTCGATTATTAAATGGAATGTCGGATAAATCTGGAAAAGATGCAGTTAGATTTCTGGAAAAACTAGGTGTAGAAGTCAAACTTAACACCATGATTAAAGATTTTGATGGCGAAAAGATCACTTTATCGGAAGGAAAAACTGAGAACATTTCAAACCTACTCTGGACGGCCGGCGTAAGCGGAAAACCATTAAAGGGTATTGATGAAAAGGCGTATGGCAGAGCAGGTAGAATAAAAGTTGATGCTTTTAACAGGATAAATGGATTAGACAATGTTTTTTCCATTGGAGATTCGTGCATCATGGATGGAGACAATAACTATCCCAATGGACACCCACAGGTTGCACAAGTTGCCATCCAACAAGCACATCATCTGGCCCAAAACCTTCGTACCCAAAAGGAATGGAAACCATTTACCTACAAAGACAAAGGAAGTATGGCAACAATAGGTCGAAACATGGCAGTAGTTGATTTGCCATTCTTGCATTTATCCGGTGGATTAGCCTGGTTTATGTGGCTATTTGTTCACTTAATGGCCATTGTGGGCGTAAAAAATCGCTTCTTTATTTTTATCAACTGGGCGCAAAATTATTTTATGCGTGATCAAAACCTAAGAGTTCTGATCCAACCTTTTAAAGGAAACACCAAGAATATTTAAACTTCCTTCCAATTAAAATAGAAAGTCTCAATGATTTTTACTCAGTAAAACCATTGAGATTTTCACTTTTACCACTGATGGCATAGTATATTCACATGAGAATTTGATTATTCCTTCTTCTTACTAAAATCATAATCAGCAAAACCAGCAAGTATCTTGGTCATTTGCTCATTGGTATCTTTTACTTGAATAAAAACATAAAAATCATCAATTACTTCTTGTTTTTCATCCTGATTTTTGGTGAATACGACTTGATCTACTTTAACCCGAAAATAGTTTGTCAGATACACTTGCAAGTCTTCTATTTTAGTAAACACTTTGATCTCATCCTTTGAACCTCGAAGAGTTTGAGTAGGAAATCTGAAATTACATAATACCGGTTGATTTTTATCTCGGGCTCGGTTTAAGCGTTCTAATGCCATTTGAAGGCTACGCATATCTTCTTCGCTCGTTTTCGGTGAAGCTTTCTTTGTTTTTAGGGATTCTTTATTCCCATCTTTATCAACGCCTTCAATTTTACAAAATTCAAAACGCTGAAGAAGTTCCAAAACAAAATCTTCCCTGGATTTGGGAACATTTATTTTAAAAGTTTTCATGCAGTTACGGTTTGGTCAAAACTGATTTTACTCAGTTAGTTATCATCACATCCTCTATTTTCAACACATAATGTTAGGCAATGTTGTATTCAAGTTACAAACTATAACGCAAAAATGGAAATAACGGTAACAGAAGATGAGCAGTTATTTATTAACAATAACCCTCAAATTCTGTTTATATCTATGCTGATCTCAAGCATAACGGGCACATTCACAGGAATCAGCACCTTTTCTTGATCAATTAAATTAGGAAACTATAATGCAGCGATTTCTGATTTAATTTGAGTCCAAGTGTTTTCATCCATTTTAGGACCAACTTTTTCGATTACATGACCGGAAAGGATAGCACCGATTCGTCCACATTTTTCTAACGAGAATCCATTTATCAAACCATAAATAAAGCCGGCAGCATATAAATCACCTGCCCCGGTTGTATCAATGGCTTTTACATCAATTACGCCAACTTGAACAACCTCATCGCCGCGTTTAATCATAGAACCACTTTTACCTAATTTTAAGACGGCAATATTTACATTTTCGGCTAAGATATCCAAGGCATCCCGACCTTCGGTTCCGGTATATGCTTTGGCCTCTTCTTCATTTGCAAAAACTATATCTACGTAATCGTTTACTAATTTGGTCAGAAACTCCAAATTATCTTCAACTACATTAAAACTTGCCAAATCTATACAGGTAATAAGTCCATTACGTTTTGCAATTTTAAATGCTGTTTCGATCAAGTCTTGATTTAATACTAAATATCCTTCGACATGAAGATATTTATAATTCTTAAACATTTCATCGGATAAATCATCAGAAGATAATTCAACAGCAGAACCCAAATAAGTCGCAAAGGTTCTTTCAGAATCCGGACTAATTAGTGCATTGGCTTTACCGGTGGGCTGAGACCCAAAAGTTATATGAGGCATAATGGTATGATCAGACATATCGTTTCTGAAAAATGCGCCAAGATCATCATCGCCAACCTTCCCTACAAAACCTGTGTCAATACCCAAAGTGGCCAAACCATGTATTGTATTTGCAGCCGATCCACCACTGGCCTTTTCTTGCTGATAACCAGAGGTTGCATCTACCACTTTTTGAGCTGCACTTTCATCAACCAATTGCATACTTCCCTTAGGTAATTGGAGTATTTCAAGTAATTGATCATTCTCTAATTGGGTTAATATATCTACCAAGGCATTTCCGACTCCTAATACTTTGCTCATAATTAAGGACTTAAAAATTATTTTAAATTTATTTTAAAAAATATCAGCAAATATATTGCATATTTTGAAGATTCCTTATAATTTTGCAACGCATTTAACAAAAAGGTCACCTTTAAAACTAAATGCTCTTTGTACTTTCAAAGATAAATTCCTTAGTAGCTCAGTTGGTTAGAGCGGCGGACTGTTAATCCGTAGGTCGTAGGTTCAAGTCCTACCTGAGGAGCATAAGGGTCATCCTTGATAGCTATCAGGACAACCTGAAAAGCTGATTTTAAGTAAGAGTTGAAGCTCTCAAAAACAAATTCCTTAGTAGCTCAGTTGGTTAGAGCGGCGGACTGTTAATCCGTAGGTCGTAGGTTCAAGTCCTACCTGAGGAGCAAAGCCACCACTAATGGTAGCTTTTTTTTATGCAACCCACTCCTTATTCCCTTATAAATTAGCCAATTGCACTAAACCATCTCCGATAAAAAGGAGTACTTTAAAACAGTTAACATTAATTTAAACATATTAACTAAATACACACTAACCTTTTGTGTGTATCAGACGTTATATATATACATTTTTTTCATAGATTTGGGTTAGGTTGATAAATAGGGTGTTGGTTTTATTCCAGCATCCTATTTATGTTATTTAGAAAGTTATAGATTACCTGCCAACAAGGAATCAAACCAAGAGTTTAAGAAAGTTTTTTTTTAGGATGAAGCTGGAAGCCAGGGGACGAATTGACGCAGGTTGAATTACGTCTTTCTTTAGTTCCTCAAAATCAACTTCAAGAAAAATGGGATCAAGCCAAAATGCTAAAGCTCTATCCTTCAATAATTAGAATACTAGTTAAATTTTAGCATTTTCTTAATCCTGTAAACCCTGCAAAACAAGAAATGAGACAGGATGCACAGGATTAACCGGATTACTATTCAAAACGTTTAAAATAAACGCTCCTAATTATCCTAATAGTTAGAGGCAGAGATGCCATTTTGATAAAGCATTTTAATCAGTGATAATCGGAAGTGTATATGTTCTCCCCAGAAATATAACTTGATTCATTTTTTCATCAAAACTTAATTCGAAAAGATTCAAAACCATAATACGGGATTTCTTTGACCAGAAAGGTATCTATTCGCGAATATTTTGGACCTTTTCGACAAGAATCCAAAAATTGATGTACATTCTCCCCCTCTCCTTCAGCATCGATTTCAACCTTACCATCTGCTAAATTCCGGACAAATCCATGCAAATTATACAACTTAGCTCCATCTGCCACAAAATATCTAAAACCAACACCTTGCACCCTTCCATCAACAATTATTCTCACACGTTTCATTTCTGATATCTTAATTAAACATACTCCTTAACCAAGATACAACGCCAATCAGCAGATGAAAAGAGTAAATCAGGAATACCGTGACATTAGGAATTTAACAAGTGGAATATCGGGTGCACACCAATCTAACCTATCTAATTCTGAAATTTCCAACCATTTAATTCTTGCATGCTCATTCACCACGATATGCCCTTCTTTTATTTTACACATAAAAGCATGCAATTGTATATTTAAGTTTTCTGAAAAATATTCGAAACAATCCAAATAAGCTTCAACTGAAACAAGAATACTTAGTTCCTCATTAATTTCACGAATTACACAGTTCTCAAAACTTTCACCGTGTTTTACTTTACCGCCAGGAAACTCCCATTTTAAAGCCTGATCCATAGAACTCGAACGTTGCGCCACCAATACTTTTTTATCTTCCCAAATAATTGCACAAACCACTGTTTTCATAATACCCTCACTAATAAATGAATGAATGATGCGTAACCGGGACGAAGTTAACAACTCAATTCTGTAAAAGATATGCTACAAAAATATAGCCTTCCTGTGGATTTTATATCCACAGCATAGAAGTAACATTTTTGCAGTCATTAAAATCCACCTTTAAAGAATCTTTTTTAAATTCCCGATACTCTTTCTTTTACGAAAGATATTTCCTAAATTAAATTCTACTCAATAATCTCTAACACATGAAAGTAAGTATTTTTACGGGATCAATAAAAGAGAGCGATAACACCATTGCATTAGCCAAACAGATTTTTAATGGTTTAAGCAAGTCTGGTATTACTTGCGAATTAATAAACATTAAAGATTTTAACATCCCTCCTTGTGAAGAATGCGAAGAGTGCAATCTTATCACTGACATTTGCCTGCAAATAAGCGATATGCCAACCGTTTACAAAAAAATGGAAAAAAGTGAAGTGCTCATTTTTGGCACACCTGTATATTGGCTTGGAAATGAAAAGCACATTCTGCTAGACCGCTTTAAACCCTTTATCATCAATAAAAGACTATCGGGTAAAAAGGCAGCGTTAATTTCCCCCAAAAGCACCATTAAAGGAGATTCTTCAACAAGTATAATTGAATTCAAAAGGCTCTTTAAGGCACTTGAATTAGAGTATCTTGGAAATATTACAGCAGATAACTATGTACTTGATGATGAACAAAAGGAGGACAAACCGATTCACAGTTTTATACGCGACTTAACTTACCGGATTCTTGAATCGTCGAATTAGATTCTCAATAAAATAATAACCTCCTGTTGAAACAGGAGGCTATTCGTGAAAATGTTTGATAAAAATTCATCAATCTAAATCTGTAGGAGAAACAAAAGGCAAATCGCAACTTTTTTGATGGCATTTATAAATTAAAGTTTGATTTGCTTGAAAGCGATTTTGTAAAACTTCTAATTGACTAGCACCATCTAATGATCCGGCATACATGGCATAAGGGCGGTATTGTTTTTGCAACTCTTGCCTGTACATTTCGGCTCTTTCACCTACAATGACTAATTCCTCACGTCCAACTTTCCATTGATGCGCTAATAAGGCCCATTGGGAATAATAACGAGGATGTTCATTTGCCATGGCCTGCATTTTTTTTATCATCAGTTCGGCAATAAGTTCGTAATCTGAATTGTACTCCAATTGAGATAAACGCATTAAATTGTTCACCATCGTTCCAACCGAGGAAGGAATTACATTATCCTGCACATCGGTTTTTCGGGCGACTAATTGTTCTCCATTAGATGCTGTATAATAAAAAATGCCGTTTGCCTCATCATAAAAATAGTCCATCACATAATCAACTAAAGCTTTTGCCTTATTTAGATATTCTTCAT
Organism: Bacteroidales bacterium; assembly: GCA_003251015.1. GTDB lineage: Bacteria > Bacteroidota > Bacteroidia > Bacteroidales > Marinilabiliaceae > SZUA-582. The sequence continues at coordinate 3,950 of QKIO01000258.1, read as the reverse complement.
TAAATGATACTTCATAAAGGCTTAACAAAGCATCAATCACAAAAGCATAATCATCTAAAAACCCATCTATTCCAATTTCTTCACTCTTAAAAGCGCGATACAACTTCCCCTCATCCGTCATCATTTTCGCCAATAAAGCAGACATGGCTTTTTGGGCCACATTTAAATATTTATCATCGGCCAAGGCTTGATAAGCTTGGCATAATCCCTTCATGACCATGGCATTCCAGGAACTGAGAACCTTATTGTCTAAGCCGGGGCGAATCCGTTTATCACGAGCAATAAACAGTTTGTTGACATTGGCATGAAATCGCTTTTTTAAAGCTTCGGGCTTTAAACCTTTATCTTCGGCATACTTCTCAATCGTTTTTTCTGCATGCAGAATATTTTGTCCATGCTCCCAATTTCCCTTTTCGCTAATGTTATAATACTCAAAGAAATCCATCTCTTCACCTAATACATCAACGAGTTCAGAGTACTTCCAGATGTAAAACCTTCCTTCCTCACCTTCGCTATCAGCATCTAAGGCAGAATAAAAAGTACCATCCGGAGCTTGCATTTCTCTTTGTAAAAAATCAAAGCTCTGCTCGATCACATTTTTATATAAGTCTTTATGGGTAAGCCTATAAGCATCTGCATATAAAGCCAAGAGTTGCCCATTATCATAAAGCATCTTTTCGAAATGCGGAACCATCCAACGAGCATCAACAGAGTAACGGGTAAATCCTCCTCCAACCTGATCATACAATCCTCCTAAAGCCATACGATCTAATGAAAAATTGACAAAACGCAATAAGCCTTCATTATTTTCCTGATGACCAATTGCCATCAAAAAATTGAGTAAAACCGGCATGGGAAATTTAGGTGCAGGGCTAAATCCGCCATGTTGATAATCCACATCTTTAGCCAAAATTTCTACAATGGCATCCAAATCGATTTCAGGAGGATTTGTTTTTAGTTCAGGAAAACCTTGTTGTGAGATCCCTTGCATTAGACCATCAGCTTGCTGTATTATTTTGGATCGATCATTCTTATACAGCTGGCTTAAGTGCTGAATAACCTGTACCCATTGTTGCGTTGGAAAATAGGTACCTCCCCAAACAGGCCGTCCATCAGGTAAAGCAAAGCAATTCAAAGGCCAACCTCCTCTTCCGGTCAACATTTGAATGGCATCCATGTACACCTGATCGACATCAGGCCGTTCTTCCCGATCGACTTTAATACAAACAAAATGCTCATTCATGAGTTGAGCGACTTCTTCACTTTCAAAGGACTCATGTTCCATCACATGACACCAGTGACAAGCGGAGTAACCTATACTGATTAACAACATTTTATCTTCTTCCTCGGCCTTTTTTAATGCGTCGGGACTCCAGGGCCACCAATCGACAGGATTATGAGCATGTTGCTGTAAATATGGGCTTGATTCGTAAATTAAACGGTTGTCATGCATAGGGGTTTGTATTAACTTGTGTGTACTAATATTATATTTCATTAGGTTGTTAGGTTCAATAGGTCAATGGCGGCTTAGGTCAATAGACATAACTAGTTGGCATTTTACATATTAATATCTAACACTCTAAAAGCTTATAGATGATTTTCTGAAGATTTATCTTTTATGATAATTACCATAATTGGATAGCCTTCGGTATTGGTATAACACTTATTTCAAATGCTAGTTCAAAATCATATCAACTATGAAACCAATACACACCATATTAACCTTAATGATTGTGAGTCTATCGGCTTGTATAGGTTTAGATCTCAATGAGATTTCGGAGGACCTAATTTATTCGCCGGAACTGGCCATTCCTATTGGAAAAATAGATGCTCAGTTTATATCCATCAACCAACTCCCCATTGAATTACCAGATACACCAGAGCCATTGACTTTTACGAAAAACGATACCGTCTTTTTTGAACTTGCAGAAAATGTAGAAAGTCCAAAGCAAATTGTACGTGTGATCTTAAAAATCAATTCGACGAATAGTTTTCCGGCAGGCATTCGAATTCAAATGGCTTATGAAGACTTTGATGGAAGTTTTATCGATTTAACTCAAGATCATCCCATATATCTAAGCCCGGTAGAAGTTAATCTTGAAGGCAATATTATTAATACAAACGTGCAAGTAACCGAATTTGAGTTAAGCAAGGAGCAAATTGATGGATTATTAAGTGTTGGCCGAATCATCTTCATGAGCACCTTTGAAGATTTTATACTCGACCAAACGACTCAACAGAAACTGCAAAAATACAGTGTTAAAATTAGCTCAGGAGCAAGAGTCTTATTAAGAGTAGATAGCAAAGAAGTATGAAAAAGAATTACACATACCTACTCATTTTAGTTATTTGGTTTCAAACCGGTGTAATTGAAGCACAACAAAACGAGACTATGTTTTTGATGCACGATTTACCTCAAACACATTTTATCAATCCTGCCATTGGCGGTAAATGTAAAATTAATATTGGCTTGCCAGGGGCAGCATCTATTCACACCAATTACAACAATACTGCTTTTACGGTTAAAGAACTATTGGAACGAACACCTGAAGGTTATGCTTTTGCACCCGGAAATGTTATTGACGATTTAAAGGGACAAGAACTCATTAGTGCTGAATTACATTACACGCCTTTCTTCTTTGGTTGGAAATATATGAACGCCTTTTTCACCTTATCGCTAACCGAAAAATTTACAACTTACAACACCTTAAACGCCGATGCCACAAAACTAGCCTGGTACGGGAATGAACCATTTATAGGTCAAGAAGCATCTTTAAGTGGCATACGTGGCAATGCCTTTCATTACCGCGAATATGCATTGGGAGCAGCGTTTGACATCAACGAGAAACTTAAACTCGGTTTTAGAACTAAATTCCTCTTTGGTAAAGCGGCAGCGTATACGGCCAATACAACAGGTTACATACGAACCGGAAATGATTTTTACTCCTTACAAACTGACTTTTCAGCTGAAGCTTATGCTTCCTTCCCGGTTGAATTTAAAACAGATGCAGAAGGTGTGATCACTGGTGCAGCCATAAAAGATGACTTTAGTGTGATGAAATACTTTTTTAATCGTCAAAACTTCGGCATGGCACTGGATCTGGGTGTAGTTTATGATCTCAATGAGAAAATTACGATCTCAGGAAGTGTTCTGGATCTGGGATACATCTTTTGGAAAAGCGATGTGAGCTCATTTAAAGGTAGCGGATCAATAATTTTTCAGGGTGCCGGACCGGATACTGATTACCGATCGGATTACTTACAAAGGTTGAGTAATGAATTTGCGGACACCTACAATCCGGAACTTGGGAATGATCCTTTTACCACTGCTTTACCAACGCAAATATACATGGGAGCATCTTATAAACTATTATCTCATTTAAACGCCGGAGCGACTCTTCGAAATCAATTCTATAAAAACAGAGTACATTCTTCATTAACGCTTTCGGTAAATACTTTTGAATTTAATGGGATTAACGGCTCTATGTCGTACACCTTTCAAAATGGAGAATCGAACTTCGGTGCTGGTTTTGGGGCTAAACTTGGTTTTTTTCATTGGCATCTGATAAGTGATCATGTGTTTGCTTTTACCGATTTGAGTGATACTCGCAACATTAACCTGAGAACTGGTTTTACCCTCATTTTTGGTTGCCGGGAATCAACAGGAAGAAATAAGAAAAATCCGAAGGGGATTAAGGCTTTGCCTTGTGTGAATGATCCGTATAGTAAGCACAGAAGAAGGAGATAATGGTTAATTAATAAAGAATAGTGGATAATGGATTTGCAGAATACATATTGTCGTTTGGTAAAAAAACAACACTGTCAGAGTTATCAAAGACTTACAGGTCTAAATGCTCATAACTTTATCAGTGGATAAAATTCCTGACAATGGTTTCCAAAGTCAAGAACTTAAAGACATTAAAATATGTACATCCTTTTTTTATACCTAA
>QKIO01000375.1 GCA_003251015.1 Bacteroidales bacterium | reverse complement strand
GGATATAATTTTGAAGAGTCAAGAGCATTGATAAAGGGTGTTTTTGTAGGTCTGCCTATTGATGAAGATTCAGAGCCGGAACAAACAGATGAGCGCTTAAAAAAATGGGTAACATTGCTTAAAAGTGATTTTAAATTATAATATCGGGCGAGAAGATGTAAAGTCTTCTCGCTTTTTCTCTTCAAGAACAAGCTTACTCTCTGTAGTTTTAAAACGTTGAATTTAAAAGCCTAAATAACAAACTTTCTAAAAGCGATAAATATCCAGCTCCAGTTTTGTAGGACTTTTAAAAGATTTAATTTACTTTGCATCGGATTTGGATCTTACACCACACTTAAAAGTGTTGTTTGTATGAAGTCTATCATTGGTCGTTTTTAAGAAAATAATAGTTTCTCGTTTTCAGCTCAAAGGTTTTTTTAATAAGCCGGGCAGCGAATGGCCGAATGTGGTGTTTGTTTTCAACACTTACTTTCATCATTTTAGCGTTTGATATAACCCAATTGGGGTTGTAAGTCGGTTGTCTTTAGATTGTTATCTGGAGTAAGGGAACTAAGTATTGTCTGTTCAATCTTTTTGAAGTTGAGAAAACGATTAATGCGTAACATTGATAAAATAGTTAATGATATGGCGAAAGCAAGAGGTGCCGTTGTTGTTGATTCGGTAATATGTAAGGGATGTGGATTGTGCGTGGAGGCTTGTCCTACCAACACCCTACAATTGGCTGCAGAAGTGAATGATAAAGGTTATAATTATTCTTACATGGCAGCGCCCGAATTATGCATTGGGTGTGCAAATTGTGGGGCTGTTTGTCCGGACAGTTGCATTGCTGTTTATCGTGCAAAAGCATAGATTGTAATTAGTTACCAATAAAATGGTGTTAAAAGCATGAAAGAAATAAAGTTAATGAAAGGCAATGAGGCCATCGCCGAAGCAGCCATCCGCTGTGGTGCCGATGGTTATTTTGGATATCCTATCACGCCTCAATCCGAGGTGATGGAGACTCTAATGGCACTCAAGCCATGGGAAACCACCGGTATGGTGGTTCTTCAAGCCGAAAGTGAAATAGCATCCATCAACATGGTTTATGGTGGTGCTGGGTGTGGCAAAAAAGTACTCACCTCGTCGTCTAGTCCTGGTGTGAGCCTAATGCAAGAGGGATTAACCTATTTAGCTGGTGCCGAACTGCCTTGTGTAGTGGTAAATGTAGTGCGTGGGGGGCCTGGTTTAGGAACAATTCAGCCAGCCCAGTCTGATTATTTTCAAGCGGTAAAAGGTGGCGGCCATGGCGATTATAAACTTATAGTTTTGGCACCTGCTTCGGTTCAAGAAATGGCTGATTTTGTCGACCTTGCGTTTGACTTAGCTTTTAAATACCGCAATCCAGCTTTTATTTTAACCGATGGTGTTATTGGTCAGATGATGGAAAAGGTGGAATTGGCTCCTTTTAAACCTCGTTGGACAAATGAAGAGATTGAGAAAAACCATCCTTGGGCTACCATGGGTAAGAAACAACGCAAAGAACGCAATGTGATTACTTCGGTTGAGCTAGACCCCTATAAACACGAAGATTTAAATAAAAAATTGCAAGCCAAATACCGTCTTATACAAGAGACGGAAGTGAGATTGGAAATGATTGCTTGTGAGGATGCCGACTATTTATTAGTTGCCTACGGGGCAAGTGCGCGTATCTGCGAAAAAGCAGTGGAGGTAGCCCGTTCTAAAGGCATTAAAGTAGGTCTGTTGCGTCCCATTACCTTATTTCCTTTTCCAACACTAGAAATTAAACGGTTAGCCGCCCAAGTAAAGGGTATCTTATCGGTTGAGATGAGTGCTGGTCAGATGGTTGAAGATGTGCGTTTGGCAGCTAATGGCGTTGTTAGAGTGGAGCATTTTGGCCGTTTAGGTGGTATTATCCATTCGCCTAGTGAAGTGGTTGAGGCGCTCGAAAACTTTTTTCTAAAAGCATAAGCATGATAGATACTGTAAATCCAATTATAGCACCCGAAAACCTCATTTATGCCAAGTCGGAGGTTTTATTAGATAATATAATGCACTATTGCCCAGGATGTAGTCATGGTGTGGTGAATAAACTTATAGCTGAGGTTATTGAAGATATGGGCATTCAACAAACCACCATTGGAATTGCTCCTGTGGGGTGTGCCGTTTTTGCGTATAACTACCTCGATATCGATTGGCAAGAAGCATCACACGGAAGAGCTCCTGCGGTAGCTACCGGTGTCAAACGATTGTTGCCCGATACTTTTGTGTTTTCGTATCAAGGCGATGGTGATTTGGCTGCTATTGGTACTGCCGAAACCATTCATGCTTGTAATCGTGGCGAAAATATTGTGATGGTATTTGTGAATAACGGTATCTATGGTATGACAGGTGGTCAAATGGCACCGACAACCCTTCCTGGTATGCAGTCGTCAACATGTCCTTTTGGTAGAGAGGCGTCTCGTGATGGACATCCTCTTAAAATTACCGAATTATTGGCTCAATTGCCAGGCACTAGCTATGTCACTCGCCAAGCGGTGCATACGGCAGCTAGTGTGCGCAAAACTAAAAAAGCACTTCGCCTGGCTTTCGAAAACCAAAAACTTAACAAAGGCACTTCAGTCATTGAAGTGGTGGCTACATGTAGTTCTGGTTGGAAAATGACTCCCGTACAGGCTAATAAGTGGATGGAAGAGAATATGTTTGCCTATTACCCATTGGGTGATATGAAAAATGAATAAGTACAATTTTATTAAAGATACGATACCATGCAAGAAGAAATTATCATAGCCGGTTTTGGTGGTCAAGGGGTTCTTTCAATGGGTAAGATTCTGGCCTACTCGGGTGTAATGCAAGAGATGGAAGTGAGTTGGATGCCTTCCTATGGCCCCGAGATGCGCGGAGGTACTGCTAATGTGACGGTTATATTAAGTGATACACGTATTGGTTCACCAGTTCTTCACGAATTCGATACGGCCATCATCCTTAATCAACAATCGATGGATAAGTTTGAAAGCCTTGTGAAGCCTGGTGGAACGCTTATTTACGATAGCAATGGTATTGTGCATCACCCCAAACGAACAGACATCTCCATCTTTCGTATTGATGCTACCGATGAGGCGGCACGCATCAATTCACCAAAAACATTTAATATGATGGTTCTTGGTGGTTACTTAAAGGTAAAGCCTGTGGTATTGATGAAAAATGTACTTAAAGGACTCAAAAAATCTCTACCAGAAAGGCATCATCATCTTATTGCTATGAACGAAAAGGCCTTAATACATGGTGGTGAAATTATTCGAGAAATATCCCACAATGACCTTGTAAGGGTCTAAGTGAACCAAATAGTTTTAGAAAACGTCTCTATTTCAGAGGCGTTTTTTTTATGGCATCTTGTGAACGTGATTTGTTTGAATAACTTTGAGTTAAGTAAACGGATAAATACTCATTATGAAAATCTATTTAATTTTACTTTTAGCCTGTTTTGTATTTAGCTCTTGCAAAAAAGATAAAGTAGAGGTAGAGCCATCCGCCTTGATAAATCTACCTGCCGATGAAGGTGGGGAGCAAACGGCACAACCTTATTTATCTACGGATGCACCCTATGGTTTTTATATTTATTTACCTAGTGGGTATAATTCTAATGCAGAAGCACGGTTTCCCTTGCTTGTTTTTCTGCATGGTTCTGGCGAAAAAGGAAATAGTTCCACCAATGCCAATACATTAGACCTAGTGTTGCGTAATGGACCACCACGATTAATTCAGAAAAAAACATGGAAGCCGCCCTATTCAACCATAGTCGTATCGCCTCAGTGTCACGAAAATTGGTGGGATGCTAAAAAGGTGGATGCGTTAATTACCTATGTAAGCGAGCATTATCGTATCAATAAAAGGCGTATTTATCTAACTGGCCTAAGTATGGGAGGGTATGGAACGTTTAGTTATTTAACAGAGTTGGGTAATGCAGGACAAGTAGCTGCAGCTGTCCCTATTTGTGGTGGTGGGTCTAATTCTAAGGTTAAAGTTTGTAGCGCAATTCCTATTTGGGCGTTTCATGGTGATGCTGATAAAACGGTGCTCCCTCAACTTTCTATCGATTTTGTGACTGCCTTTAATCAACAAACACCAACGCCATCCATCCCTGCTTTGCTCACAATGTATGCTGGAGTAGGGCA
>QKIO01000079.1 GCA_003251015.1 Bacteroidales bacterium | reverse complement strand
TCAAGGTTGTTAAGAATACCCGTTGGGCGAACTTCCATGTGTGGCTTATTAAATAAGTCAGCCAGTTTGTCCATCTCCTCTTGGGTGATTTCGCGCTCAATAATAATAATGGCGTTATCTAAATCACCACCTTTAATAAGGTTATTCTTTAATAGGGGTTCTAGTTCATGTAAGAAAACAAAGGTTCTACATGCACTTATTTCTTGTGTGTATTCAGCTAAAGATTCTAGTGTGGCGTATTGATTCGATAATAACAATGAATTATCAAACGATATCTTTACATCACAGCTAAATTGGTCATCAGGTAAAGCCACTATTTTAATACCTTTCTCAGGTACTTCAAAAACCATCTTTTCTTTAACAACAAAATATTTACGTTCTGCAGTTTGTTCTACAATGCCTGCTTTATTAATAGCTTCCACATAAAACTTAGCACTACCGTCTAAGATTGGAGCTTCAGGGCCATCTAGTTCAATTAAACAGTTGTCAACACCTAATGCGCGTAATGCCGAAAGGCAATGCTCTATGGTGCTAATGCGAATGTCTCCTTTGGTAAGTACCGTTCCACGTTCCGTATAACTAACATTTTCGGCCAATGCATCTATCACAGGCTGATCGGCTAGGTCAATGCGCTTAAATTTATAGCCGTGGTTATCGGGTGCTGGAAGTAAAGTAAAGGTTACTATTACTCCGGTATGTAAGCCAGCACCTTTTACGGTAACTGGGTTTTTAAGGGTACATTGCTTTTCTGTCATAATCATTATTTCTTGTTGAAACAACCGAACTCTCTTACTGTTTTAGGTTTTTAATTTCTTTGTTAATAGAATCGAGTTGAGCACTCAATTCTGGCAGGCGTTTAAATATCACGTAACATCTATTAAATTTACTGATGTCAAAGGCGGGAGAACCTAGTAAGGCTGGGCCGTTATCTTTTGTTGATTTAATAATGCCTGCTTGTGCTCCAACCTTTGTTTGGTCACCAATAACCAAATGGCCAGCAATAGCGCATTGCCCTCCCAACATACAGTTTTTACCTATTTTAGTAGATCCTGCTATGCCAGACTGAGCTGCCATCACAGTGTTTTCACCTACCTCTACGTTGTGGGCTATTTGAATTAAATTGTCTAATTTAACCCCTCTTTTAATTAAGGTAGAACCCATAGTAGCTCTATCCACAGTGGTGTTAGCACCAATTTCTACGTGGTCTTCTATAACTACATTCCCTATTTGGGCAATTTTTTTGAAGTTGTTGTTTTCATCTGGAGCAAACCCAAATCCATCACTTCCAATCACTGCGCCAGCATGTAAAATGCAATTGTTACCTATTTTACAGTGTTTGTATATTTTTACTCCAGGATAAATAATAGTATTGTCACCCACAGTCACGTTATCGCCCAAAAATACTTGAGGATATATTTGTGTGTTATTTCCAATTTTAACGTTTTCACCCACATAAGCAAAGGCGCCCACATAAACAAAATCGCCTAGCGTAGCCGTTTTGTCAACAAAACTAGGTTGTTCAATGCCATTTTTCTTAGGTTGTGACTGTTCGTACATTTCCATCAGTTTAGCTAAGGCTTCGTAAGCATTACTTACACGTATTAAGGTAGCATTGATGGGGTGTTCTGGGGTGAAAGCGTGATCCACAATAACAACGTCGGCTTGTGTGGTGTAGATGTATTGAGTGTATTTTGGATTGGCTAAAAAGGTGAGTGTGTCTGGTTTCCCATCTTCAATTTTCGATACATTAGTCACTATTGCATCTTTATTACCTTCCACTTTACCATTTAATAATTCGGCAATTTGCCCCGCAGTAAATTTCATTCCAATACAATTTTAAGAACTCGTTGGTGTTGTAACTGTTAAGTTCGTTCTATGTTTTGATCAACCAATATTTATAATATAGTGTCAGTTAAAACTGCGCAAAAATAGTAATTATTAATCAATAACAATAACTCTCTTTGCATAAGTAGGCTAAAAGGAAATAGATTTTGGGTAGCACAAATAGTATTTTTCTATGGTTTTATCCAAAATAGTTAGGTTTAGCATGTCTGAAGCGGCTGAAATATCAAGTATTTGTCCTGTGCCATATTTAATGTTAATGCGTTCGTCTTTTGTGTTGTAAGCGGTGTTAGATATCGTATCAGAAAACACAAAATAGGCAGCTTCCTCTAAGTTGTTGAGGTGATAGTGTTTTAATACTTTTTCTTTAAAAGCCTCTTGTCTGTTTTTATCGATGGGTTCTTTTCCTAGTTCTATCCTGCAGAGTTGTCTATTAATAACTCCTTTAGCGAGAGTTGATAAGATGATGTCGGAGTGCAGCGTCCATATTTTTATAGAACTCATAATGTCATCATCATCCAATAACGCAAAAAAATCTAAGGTGTGATTTTCTGTTTTGAAGTTGGAAACTGTTGTTTGTTGGCTTAAGAAATAGAGTAGGTTAGGAGGACCAAATAGGGTTTCGCCATTCGAGATGAGTTCGCGTGCCCGTTGCATAATGTGGATTAACATTTTTTCGGCGGCTAACGCTGTTTTATGCAAATACACCTGCCAGTACATCAGGCGGCGCGCTATCAAGAATTTTTCGATGGAGTAGATGCCTTTTGATTCCACCACCAAACGGTCATTATCTATGTCCAACATTTTTATGATGCGGTCTGAGCCGATGACACCTTCTGTCACCCCTGTAAAAAAGCTATCTCTTTTGAGATAATCCAGTCTGTCCATATCCAACTGACTGCTCACCAGCTGGTGTAAGAATTTTTTTGGGTATGTATTCTTAAATATTGAGATGGCAATTTCTAATCGACCATTAAATTCTTTGTTTAGTTTTTCCATGAAGATGAGTGATATTTCTTCATGGGAAATGCCATTAACCAAAGAGTTTTCGAGCACATGACTAAAAGGGCCATGGCCAATATCGTGTAATAAAATGGCTGCGTGCACCGCCTCCGATTCTACATCTGTAATGCTTTGGTCTTTGGAACGCAATACATCCACCGCCGAACTCATTAGGTGCATGGCGCCCAAGGCGTGTTGAAAGCGAGTGTGCATAGCACCTGGGTACACCAGGTGAGTGAGTCCTAGCTGTTTGATGCGTCTTAATCGTTGAAAATAGGGGTGTTCTATGATGTCATATAATAAGTCGAAAGGAACTTTTATAAACCCATAAACGGGGTCGTTAATTATTTTGCGTTTGTTCATTGACTTGTTTGTTGTTTGTGGGGCAATTTAAGCATTCTAAGTTTATTTTGAGTTTCTTTTTTTGCTTAGATGGGTTTGATGTCAATAGGTTTTTTATAGTTCGTAATAACTTTTATTCATTCGCTTGGTGATTGACTTCGCATTTTATTCAGGTAGTTTTACGATATAATTCTTTTAATGATATTTGTGTTCAGGCTGAGGCTATTACCACCTGCATATAGAATAAAATAATTATCTTTGTGCAAAATGTAGGGCGATGAGTAATAGAAACTTAATACGGTTTGATTGGGCAATAAAGCGCCTATTGAGAAATAAAGCTGATTTTTCCGTGCTTGAAGGATTCTTAGCCGAATTACTTAAGGAGGATATACAAATTCAGAACATTCTCGAAAGTGAAAGTAACCAACGAATAGAATCAGATAAATACAATCGCGTTGATATTTTAGTTAAAAACGCTAAAGGGGAACTTGTTATTATAGAAATTCAAAATCAGAATGAATATGATTATTTTCATCGAATGTCTTATGGCACCTCAAAAGTGATAACGGAATACATTTCGGTTGGTGAACCGTATCAAAACGTAAAAAAGGTTTATTCAATAAACATTGTGTATTTTGATCTAGGACAAGGTAATGACTATGTATATCATGGTAAAACGGATTTTATCGGTATACATAAGGCGGATAAATTGATGCTTTCTGCTAAACAAACCGAATTGTTAGGCGGTAAATTGGAGCCTGCACAGATTTTTCCTGAATACTATGTGATAAAGGTAAATCAGTTTGACGACATTGCCTTAGATACTCTTGATCAGTGGGTTTATTATCTCAAAAACAATGAGATAAAGGATGATTTTACGGCCAAGGGAATAAATAAAGCAAAAGAGTTGTGGCGTGTGGATAGTCTTCCAGAAGATGAACAGAGAAGCTATTCTCAACATCTTAAAGATTTAAGGAACGATGCAAGTCG
>QKIO01000016.1 GCA_003251015.1 Bacteroidales bacterium | reverse complement strand
AGAGGCGACAAACCATCGCCTACTTTACCACCAATGGTACCTCTAATGCCTGATATTGATTTTATTAATGTCATACAACTATATCTGTTTGTGTTTATTTTTTGTGAAGCACAAAAGTGATGATTTTTTTTTGTTTAGCCAATGTGTACGTGAATTCTAACTAAGGCATATTCATATTAAAAATTCAACAGAAGAATCTGTATAGTCTACCGACAAACTCAAACACGTATTTTAATTGTTTAATACGTTATTAAACAGCTGGCATTAGATTCTTGTCGTTAGATTTAAGACGAAGATATTAATGGCATTATATACATCTACTTACATTTAACGCATTACTGCGTTTTTTTCCAACAACTCCAATGCTTTGGCCAATTGTGGGTCTTCGCCTGTTTTTTGATGAATATCTAACCAAAACTCTTGAGAGCGTAATACTTCAACATCTGGCTTTAAACCATCCTCCATTGTAAATTTAGATTGGTTGTAAATCCGAAGATACGTATATGTAAGCCCCCAACCAGCAGGCAAAAATACACTTTTAACAGCCCCACCTCCACCGCCTGAACGTTCGCCAATGACGATGCCGCTAGTTAAATCTTTAATAATAAAAGCAATTGAATTACCCATACTATGTGTATTATTATTAATTAAAACAACAATAGGTATTTTACTGCCAACCACTCCCAATCCTTTAATCGTAATAGGTTGTAATTCTGTGAATAAATTATGTGAGGGGCTATTCCTATACTGCTCATAACAAATAGTTTGTGAACCACTAAAAAACAAATCGCAAATTCCATAGCCTGTTTCATAGCCTCCATTGCAATCTCTTAAGTCTACAATTAAACCATCACTAAAGTTGTAATCTTCTATATTTATTAAGGCTCCACTAGCGTTTGATAAATTACTTAATATGCGCATATATGCAATTGATTTGGTCACTTGAGCTAGGTTAATATTAGAATATTGCCTAATATTAGAAAAATTATAATTAGCATATATTTTTCCAAACAACAGGTCATTACTTCGATTATCCCAGAAATAATCAATCCCAATACCGTCTCTTGTTGTAATACTAACATGAGTATCTCCAATGATCGTTAAAAGAGAATCAAATGCGGTAACAGCTTCTATATCTGTGTGAATAGAAGCGAATTTAGGTTGCCATACAGTATAAATAGAATCCCAATTCAAATTTTTCTCTTCAAAAAACACATATCGCTCATCCATGACATCCCAGAACGCTTGAAATATATTTAAATGAGAAATATCCTTATCAATTATATCGTTATTACAAGACATAATTGATATAACTAAGAATACAGAACACACAAACTTACGCATCAAAAAAAATATTAAAAAGTGACCCCTAAACCTATACTATGCTGCAAATAGTGTTGACTATTATTGTTAACAATATAGTTACAAGTTGTAAACGCGTACGACAAATTCACTGTGGTTTTACCAAGAGGATAACTAACATCAAATTCATTGTCGATTAGCCTATAGTTGCCCAAATATGCAATTGTATTAGGCTTCATAAAATAACTATAATAGTGTTCATCAAGTCTGGATGGCGAGTATTGATACTCGGGAAAATAACCAAAACCAATTAATGGTAGTTGGAACGAATTGGTTAAACTAAAACTTTTGAGTGAGTAATTAATCCGTATTAAACACGGACTTGAAACAAGCCATTTACCAAAGTTAATTGGGTGGCCAATTAAAGCATTGGCTTCTTCTGTAGGCAGAATATACTCTCCATCAATATTAACTCCAAACCCTACGTTAACACCAAGGCCTTCTATTCCATTTATAATGGGCCTCATCCAACCAGCCCCTGTATTAAATCCAAAATAGTTAAACAGAACCAAATCCTTATCAATAATGTACGGATTCCCTAAACCGCTATAATCAAAATAAACGTCATACCTAAAATCATGGCCAGTTTTCAAGTTGTGTTTATATAGTCGATAACGAAAATTGAAACTACTGCCATTCATCCCATAAGGAATTGTGTTCGAGTTGTTATACTCAAAAAAACCTAAACCCATTGTAAGGGTGTGGCTACTTACGGTTACTTTTTCTAAACTTGTTTGTGAAAAACACAATTGACTTAGAACACAAAATAGTGAAAAGAATAGATTTGTCTTCAATCACAAAATTTTAAAAAAATATTATTACAATACGTTACTTTGACGAAATACAAATTCAAGGAGAACACTTACCCTCTAAAAACTGAATATGAGTAGGATTATACCTATTGTTGACAATAGTTACAGCTTCAGGATTCATAGTCATTACCAAATTACTTAAAGCACAATAATTATCCAGCTTTGCATTTGGCGCGACAGTTGAGTATCCACCAATTACTAAGCTTTGCTTTACCATTTTTAAACTATTTAATCCATCTAAGGTTAATAACATTTCATTGTCACTAATCCAAACGGAACCAGCATACTCTAGTTTTTCTAAGCCCTTAAAAGATTCTATTTTACTGTTTCCTGATATTGTAAAAAAGTTTTGCACTCTAATAAGGTTTTGCAATCCAATAAAAGAAACCAATGAACTATTTTTTTCTAATACTAATGTATTAATGGCTTCGATGCACTCTAATCCTTTTAAATCGCATAGCATTTTATTACGTGAAATTGATATACAATCTAATGTTGTCATTTTCAATTTGAACAAAGATTCAAGATTATCATTATCACTAACATCAATAGACCCTGTAAAATCAGTTATTTGAGATAATGCATTTAGTGATAATAGTAATCTGTTTTTATAGACAGATACGTAAGTGCCAACTTTTTTGAGACCGTCTAGACCGTCTAGAGTTTTAAGATTATAGTTATTTGAGATAATCAAACCACTATCAATTCTGGCTAGGTTTTCTAAACCAGATAAGGAACTAAGTAGATCATTATTAGATATACTTAATGCACCTCCTATATGAGTTAACTTATGCAGAGGAGTTAAATCATTAATCAACTCTCCATTGATAGTCAGGTTACCTGGTAGGTAAGTGTAATTAAACTTATCGACCTCGGCTTGAGTGGTCAGAAACACATGATCGGGGATGGGATTATCTTTTGTGCAAGCACACATCATAAGCACTAGAAGGAATGAAGGTAGTGTATAGTATTTAATATTGGTGTACCACATAATTATGAATTACAATTAACTTATTTAGTAGGCTTTAATATTTTCAATTATGTTAATTCAAAATTATACTAATTAATAGAAATAAAAAATGCACCCTCTATTTTCTATCCTCACCCAAACCTTAAAAATAAACAAGAAATATACAATTTGATAAAAAGAGGCTAAAAGGCTAATATATTTCCATAAAAAACAACAACTTATCAGGTGATTTTTAGCAACTTTGCAGATTCAATACCAATATAAGAGGATAACATGAGAACGGGCCGTTTTAACAGTCAAAAACCAGAGAACAAAGACCAAGGAAGAGGTAAAGCTAAAACTACTTCATCTGACAAAAGAAGCTTTGATGAAAAACCATCAGGCGACAGAAGAAATCCACGAGCAGGTGCCAAAGACGGCGCGTCGAGTAAAGAAAATACCAACCGATATAGTAAAACAGGTAGTAAAGATAGTTCTCGCTTTGAGGGTAAAAAAGAAGGTGGTCGTTTTAATCCAAATGACAGAAAAGCATTTACTAAAACCTCATCAAGCGATAGAAGACCAAACACAGGTGGCCCACGCGAAGGAAAACTGAACAACGAAAGAAATAAAAATCCGCACAGAGAGACTGGCCGAACTGACGAAAGTAAGGAACGCTCAAGATTTATAGGTGCCGATAGAAAAACATATGGTGGCGACAGTGCTTCTGGCGAACGCAAATCAACAACCAGACACACTGGTGATGGTCGTTTTGGCAGAACTAATGATTCTGGCGTAAAAAGAACACCTAGAAGCAACGACGATAGCACACAAGAAAAAAGCTTCAGACCATCTGAAAAAAAAACATTTGGTGATGCTGATGGCGAACGCAAAACACGTCGTGGCGGCTCTAAAGGCAGTGGTGCAGACCACACATCTGGCGACAGAGTTCCAGACTTCAGTCGTTTCAAAGGCAACGCCAAAGACAGTGGCGCTCGCTTCAAAAAAAAAACATCAGAAAGCCCATCAAACGAAAATAAACAAGCACACGAAGAC
>QKIO01000172.1 GCA_003251015.1 Bacteroidales bacterium | reverse complement strand
AGTTACATTTTGTGATTTCGCAGAGATTTCAGACACTTGACTTTTCATTTCGAATTGTCGCTTGTATTCTCGTACCGACCGAAATATAGCCGATGCCAAATTTGCTTGACCTTCATCTGAAATAAGGTATTTTTCTTCAGTAACATTACTTAAAAAGCCTAATTCAACAAGTATTGAAGGCATTGAGGTTTTTCTCAGCACAAGAAAACCAGCCTGTTTAACACCTCTATTATGACGACCTGCTCTTTCTGTGAATTGATCCTGCACCAAACTAGCCAAATTATTGCTTTGATCAAAAAACACAAACTGCATCAATTGAAAAATAATATAGGATTCGGTGGAGTTAGGATCAAACCCCTGATATTTTACAGAATAATCATCCTCCATCATAATAACAGAGTTTTCTTTTTTTGCCACAGCAAGATGCTCTTCAGACACGTGATTACCAAGCACAAATGTCTCAGCACCATACACTCCATCAGAAGCCACTTTATTAGCATGAATGGAAATAAATAAATCGGCATTATTAGAGTTTGCAATGGTAGCACGCACATCTAAAGGAATAAAAACATCCTTGTCTCTAGTATAAATAACCTTTACATCGGGTAAGAATTCATTAATATAAGCTCCTAACTTAAGAGCTACACTTAACACAATATCTTTTTCTTTGGCATACTTGCCTACAGCACCTGGGTCTTTACCTCCATGCCCGGCATCTATCACTACGGTTTTGAGTTTAGTATTGGTCTGGGCTTTCATGGGCGGGACCACCAAAAGAGGAATATATAAGAAAAGAAGTGCTTTACACACCCCTTGATTTTTAAGTAAAAAATGTGTTATCATATTTACAATAGCTATATGGAGCAAAAATAGGAATTATAAGCGATACAAAAAAAGTTAGATGCCAACGTATATTTTAGATTATAATAATCCTTATCACCATTTTTTACTTATTTTTGTGACTTCTTGAAAAAAAAAAAAACAAAACCATTGACAAACCGAAGTTGTACTAGTACTAAACGCCACTCCCTATTACGTTACGTAGTGATAATTTGGGCTTTAGGTGGAGCATTATGGTTTATTAAAGCTCAGGATAAGACGCCATCCAGCTCAAAACAGGATACTCAAACGTTGAGTGGTGACTCTACAAAAACCCAACCAAAAGGGTTTGTTATTGATTCTGAGATTAAATACAAAGCTAAAGATTCTATATTTTCAGATTTAGTAACAAAAAAAACCTATCTCTACGGCGAGGCTGAAGTCAGCTACCAAGAGGTATTACTTACTGCACACACCATTATCTTAGACATAGACAGCAGCACAGCTGTAGCCTACGGAACCAAAGATTCATTAGGCGTTGAAATAGGACTGCCCGTTTTTAAAGATCCAAGTGGAGAGTATACCATGCGGAAGATGAAATATAATTTCAAAACAGAAAAGGCAATCATCGAACACATTGTTACAGAGCAAGGTGAAGGTTTTGTAGTGGGACAAACAGCCAAAAAACTGGAAGACAATACCTATTGCATGGCCAATGCCAAGTATTCAACCTGTTCTAATCATGACCATCCTCACTTCTATCTGAATTTAACTAAAGCAAAAGTAATTCCTGGTAAAAAAACCATTACAGGTCCAGCCTACTTAGTCATAGAAGATGTAAAATTGCCTATAGGGGTACCTTTTGCGATGATTCCAAGTACGTCATCATACAGTTCTGGATTTTTATTTCCATCCTATAGAGATGAATCAGAACGCGGATTTGGTTTAGCTGAAGGTGGTTACTATTGGGCTGCCACCGATAACTACGACGCCATGATAAATGGTGATATCTATACCAACGGTTCTTGGGCATCCCGTTTTGCGAGTAACTATAAAGTTAGGTACCGATACAGTGGACAGGTAAACATGCAATATATAACCAATGTATTTAGCGAAGAAGATTTACCAGACTACAGAAAAACCAAAGATATGGCATTAACATGGTCGCATAGGCAAGATGCGAAGGCTAATCCATACCGTACCTTTTCTGGTAATATCAATTACTCCACTAGTTCATTTGATCAAAACAACATCAACACGTTATATAACGGCTCAAACACGGATATATCTAGAAATACCAAACGATCAAGCGTTAGTTACAGTCGACGTTGGGCAGGTCGTCCGTTTAATTTTTCGGCCAATGCCTTACATTCACAAAATAGTGCAGATAGCACCATTGATTTAACCATACCCGATTTAACATTTACCGTCAATCGACTATATCCCTTTAAAAATAAAGATAAAGTAGGTACTAAGGAAAACTTATTAGAGAAAATAAATTTATCGTATTCGGGAAATTCAAAAAACTATATCCATACCAAAGAGAGAGATTTATCTTTAAATGGCAACTCATTAGTAAACGATTGGCAAAATGGAGTAAAACACAGCATTCCTGTATCAATGAATCTTAAATTACTTAAGTATTTCACCTTTAACCCTAGTTTTAACTATACAGAACGTTGGTATTTTAAATCCATAAAAAAGGCGTATGATGAAGAATTGGGGCAGGTTGTAACTACCGATACTACATCTGGTTTTAATAGAGTTTCTGATTATAATTTTTCAGCCTCTACTTCCACCAAAATTTACAGTTTCTACAAGCCTTCACGCGTTTTATTTGGCGATAAGGTAGAAGCCATTAGACACGTTTTAACACCTTCTCTTTCGGGTAGTTACAATCCAGATTTTTCGCAAGAGAAATATGGTTATTACGACTACTTTGAGTACTACGACAAAAATACACAAGAGGTCGTTCGAAAAGATTATTCGTATTATGATAATTCTGTTTATGGTGTGCCAGGAAGTGGTAGGCAAGGAGGCATTAGCTATTCGTTGGGCAACACATTAGAAATGAAGGTTAAAAGCGATAAAGACACAACTGGGTTTAAGAAAATAAGTATCTTAGAGAGTTTAAATTTTAGCTCTGCTTACAACTTTTTAGCCGACTCGCTTAACATGAGTACTGTCAATATGTCAGGACGCACCAAGGTATTTGGTACAAATATTAATTTTGGAGCCCAATTTGACCCTTATGCTACAGACACCACCAAATATGGTAATCCAATCCGAATAAACGAATATTTAATAAGCAAAACTGGGAAATTAATGAACTTAACCAACGCTAATTTAAGTTTTGGATTGTCATTTAGCTCTGATATGTTTAATAAAAAGAAAGGGGTAACAACCACGGCAGATGAAGGTGATGATGTTGCTTTACCAGGAGAAGACCCGTTTAACCAGCAAAAATTTGATCCTGAGAAGGAATTTGGTGGTAAGGATAAAGACACCAATATGGCAATGGATAATGATGGATATGCAGCATTTGATGTACCTTGGAGTTTGTCTGTCAATTACTCATTTAGGTTGGTAAAAGACAAGTTCAATAAAGAGAATATGGATTATGACTTTAAAGTCACATCAGATCTAAATTTCAACGGTAATATATCATTAACGCCCAAATGGAAGGCAAACTTCTCGAGTGGTTATAATTTTGAGCTCAATGAAATTATTCACACCAACGTAGGAATTAGTCGTAATTTACATTGTTGGAGCATGAATCTAAACCTAGTGCCTGTAGGTAAGTACAAGTCGTATTTCTTCACATTGAGGGTTAATTCGAGTATGTTACAAGACTTAAAAGTTGAAAAACGAAAGCATCCTCGGGATAACAGCAGTTTCTACAACTAGATTCTCGCAAAGTAGACCCCACAACAAACAACAGCAATACAACGTAGGATTAAGTTAATAAATATGGACATTAGCTAAACCAATAAGGCTTATGGATGGTTAGTAAAAAGAAAGTCTAAATGCGCCATAAACGCACTATCGACAACCAGTATAGTCAACATTAAATATTAGTTATGAAAAGAATCATCTCAACTCCAAATGCACCAAGTGCTATTGGACCATACAGCCAAGCTGTTGAAACCAACAATACCTTATATATTTCAGGTCAAATACCTGTAGATCCAACAACGGGTAAGATTGTAGAAGGAGGTATTACCGAACAAACACAACAGGTGATGAAAAATATTGAGGCTATATTACACGAAGCAGGGTATGCGTTTGATGAAGTGGTTAAGTCTACCTGTTTATTAAGCGACATGGCTAATTTTAAAGCCATGAATGAGGTATATGGTAGTTATTACAAGGTTAATCC
>QKIO01000046.1 GCA_003251015.1 Bacteroidales bacterium | reverse complement strand
GACTTGATTTCTTTGTCAGTTAAGTTTTGAGCCATTACGTAACTTATCGTTAAGCTTAATAAAATAGATAATAATACTTTCATGGTGTTTTAAATTAGGTTTATACCAAGTATTTAAGAATGGATGTACTTACATTAAACATCAAAAATAAGAATTAAATTTTCGTCAATGCCAAAAGTTGTTTTATCTTTAAAAACTAAATATAAACGGCGAAATGACGCTGGTGTTATAATAATGTGAAATACTAACTCGTAAATATATGAAAAGAACCATCAAAATTGTATTAGGCGTAATTGCAGGTTTATTTTTGCTATTACTCATTCTTCCTTTTGCTTTTAAAGGCAAAATAGAGAAACTGATTAAAGAAGAGATTAACAAACAAGTGAATGCTACGGTTGATTATCAATCGTTTTCCTTGTCTTTCTTGCGTAGTTTTCCAGATATTAACATGCAGTTGAATGGACTTACTGTGGTGGGTGTTGGTCAATTTGAGCAAGATACTCTGGTTGACTTGGGTCTGTTTAGTTTAGACCTTGATATTATGAAGGCCATTTCGGGTGAGATGGAGATTAAAGCTATTTTGCTTGATCAGGCTCGTGTTAAAGCTATTGTGGCTGCTGATTCTGCGGCTAACTGGGATATAGCTAAGGCTTCTGATGCCGCTGAAGTGGTGGATACTACCACTAGCGCGCCGACTGTTATTCAACTTCAGTCGCTTATCATTAAAAATAGTCACATTACCTACATCGACCGTACCATGGCTTTAGAGTCGGTTATTGAGGGCTTAGATGTTGATTTGTCAGGTGATATGTCGGCTTCACAAACCAATTTAGATGTTAAAGCTCAAATACGTTCTTTAATGGTTTCGTACGAAAATGTGAAGTATCTAAATGGGGTAACGGTTGATTTAAAAAGTGGTATTGGTGCCGATTTAGATAACATGATATTTACGTTTATCAATAACGACACTAAATTAAATGGTTTACCGCTTGAGTTTAACGGTAGCGTGGCCATGAAAGAGGATTCGTATGGTTTAGATGTGACGTTTGCAGCTAAAGAATCCGATTTTAAGAGTTTCCTAGGTTTGGTGCCTGCTGAATACCTTAAAGATTTAGAAACGGTTAAAACCTCTGGTAAACTTGCGTTAAGTGGTTTCTTAAAAGGTGATTATGTGGATGAAGACCATCTTCCAGCCTTTAATTTAGCCTTGAGTGTGGTGGATGGTTCGTTACAATATCCTGACCTTCCTAAATCCATCAACAATGTGCAAATAGAACTTAAGGTGAATAACCCAGGTGGAAGTGTTGATGCTACGTACACAGCACTTGAGAAATTTCATTTCGAATTAGGTGCTAATCCGTTTGATGCCAGTTTGTTTGTGACTACGCCTATTAGTAATCTTACTTTTAAAGGTGGTTTGAAAGGACGCATCGACTTAAACTCCTTGGCTGATGCTATTCCTATGGATAGTATTGATATCAAAGGTATTATTGATGCTGATGTGACTTTAGATGGTAATTACGCCATGGTTGAAAAAGAGGACTATGAAAGTATTAAAGCTAGTGGATTTATTAAGTTAAGTGCCTTTAGTTTTAATAGTAACGACTTGCCTCAGGGCATTACGATTAGTCAGTCAGAAATGCAAATTACGCCTCTTTTTATATCGCTTAATTCGTTTGTTTCTAAAATAGGACAAAGTGATTTTTCGTTAGATGGTAAAATTGAAAACTACCTGAGTTATGTGTTGAAAGACGGCGTGTTAAAGGGTAAATTAAACCACTCGTCTACTTACATTAATAGCAATGAGT
Source organism: Bacteroidales bacterium (assembly GCA_003251015.1). Taxonomy (GTDB): domain Bacteria; phylum Bacteroidota; class Bacteroidia; order Bacteroidales; family Marinilabiliaceae; genus SZUA-582. The sequence goes on along the minus strand of QKIO01000046.1, from coordinate 2,417 downwards.
TTTTAACAGATGAAACGTCTGCTACAACACCTGCGGCACAAGATACTGCTGCTTTGGTGATTGTTGAAGTGCCTAAAAATATCGATTTTGTATTAACATCATCAATAGGTAAATTGGATTATGACAAATTGGTTATTACCAATGCGAAAGGTAAAATTACCATTCGCGATGGTAAAGTGCTTATGGATGGTTTAGATATGAATACGTTGGGTGGTTCGTTAACTATGACGGGTCAGTACAATACTCAGGATATGACCAAGCCATTTGTTGACTTTAAATTTATTGGTGATAACATTGATTTAACCACTACGGCCAATTCTTTTAGTGTGATTGATTCAATGTTACCTATTGCTAAAAATGCAAAAGGTAGACTGTCGGCTAACTTTAGTTATTCTAGTTTGTTGGCAAATGATTTCTCTCCTGTATTAAAAACAGTTAATGGAGGTGGGGTGATTAAATCTAAAGCCATTGAATTAACCGATACTAAGTTTCAAACTAAGTTAGCATCGGCCTTAAATAACGATAAATACAAGACCATTAAGGCTGAGGATATCGCCATTAAGTTTGCCATTACCAATGGTAATATTGTGGTGGAGCCTTTTAATACTAAGATATTTGGTAAAGTGGCTACCTTCCAAGGTTCTCAAAATCTTGACCAGTCGATGAAATATACTCTTACCATGCCTATTACACGTGCCGAAGCGGCTTCGTCTGCTGGCAAATTGGGCTTAAATATTCCGTCCACGGGTGATGATATTCCGGTGAGTGTTAATATCACAGGCACTCTTAAAGAGCCTGTTGTAAAGGTTGATATGGCTAGTGTGACTCAACAATTAGCTAAGGAACTGGTGAAAGAAGCTGCTAAAGAAGTAGAAAAAGTGGTGACTAAAGAGGTGGAAAAAGCGGTTGAGCAAGCAAAAGAAAAAGCCATTGAAGAGGTTACTAAAAACCCTGAAGTGAAAAAACAAACCGAGGATGTGAAAAAGAAATTAAAAGGTCTCTTTTAGTGTTGAATCACTCCATTCACGTTTTTTAATAAAAAGTTTAAGTGAGATGCAATGAATTTTGCATCTCACTTTTTTTTTATAATGAAACATAGTACTTTTAGTTATTGAAGATATTTATGGAAAGGTTATTTCTAATATTACTTTAGAAATCCTAACATTAACCAACCAACAATTGTAGGGTATGAGAGTAATCGTTGTAGCATCACAACATGGCAATAAAACTGGACTGGCTAATTTTTTAGAAAGCCTTAGGTTGGCGTATGCTAAATTTAATCAAAGTCAAGAAAAGTTATCTGTAACTACGGTTCTATTAGATAGTCATTTAGATACGTGTTTTATTAAGGGTGAATCACTCATCACACTTAATAAGTACGATTTAAACGCGTATGTTGATTTGGCTGAGTTTGTAAATGAGCAGGCCGATGTATGTTTACTTCAGCATAATTTTAAGATGTTTGGAGGGCAGGAAGGGGCTTATGTCTTGCCTTTTATTTATAACCTAAAGGTACCTCTGGTTTCTGCATTTTATGCCGTTGAACACGAGCCTAATAAGTGGCAACAATTGGTTTTAGAATCCATTGCGTATAAATCAAAACGCATCATCTCCATGAGTAGCTTAGGGGTTGATTTTCTAGAACATATTTATAAAATACCTCGACAAAAAATAGTTAAGATTGAACATGGTGTCCATGAGCCGTCATCGGTGACGCGACTTAATTTACGTCATACTTTAGGCTATACCGATAAAAAAGTGTTGGTATCTTATGGTCTGCTTCGTCGTCAGAAGGGGTATGAGATGGTTATTAATGCTTTACCTGCCATTAGCCATTATTTTCCTGAAATTAAATACATCATTCTTGGTGATGCGCATCCTGATACCAATGAGTTGGCGGATGAAGAATATCGTAATTACCTGAAGTTACTAGCCGAGAAAAAAGGGGTTAGTAAATACATTGAGTTTGTGGAGCATTATGTGACAGAGGATGATTTGATGGATGTGTTGGTGGCTTGCGATTTCTTTATTGCGCCGCATGTGGATGAACATCAAATCAATAGTGGTACGTTACCTCATGCTATTGGTGCAGGCGCTGCCATTATATCAACTCCTTTTTGGCATGCCAATGAATTACTCGACGATCAACGTGGTGTTTTTGTGCCGTTTAAAGATGCTTCGGTGCTTGCCGATAAGATATTGAGCCTCATTCGCCGTCCTCGTGAGGTGGAGGTCTTACGTCAGAATGCGGCGCTGTATGGTCAACAGTTGTTCTGGCCAAAAGTAGCGCATAAGTATCTGAATGTGTTGTTGGATGTGCGTAATCATGGTTACGATAAAGCGAAACCATCGTCGCAACTGTTTAATTTAACCTTGCTGCCGAAGGTTAATTTTAGCTTTATTGATAAGTTAATGCA
>QKIO01000030.1 GCA_003251015.1 Bacteroidales bacterium | reverse complement strand
AACGCACCTTTGCGATTTTAAGTCAAGAACTGAATGTTCCCATTGTGCCTGTTTCTATTAAAGGAGCAAGTATGGCTTTGCCGAAGGGTTCCATTTTTCCGCGTCCCAAAGCAGTGAGTGTTGAGTTTTTACAAGCTATATTTCTCAAAAATGAATCCTACGACGACTTAGTTGCTGAGGTGTATGATCGTATTTTACAGAATCAACAAGTATAGATAATCCTAATATAAAGAGAGCCTTTCTGAGCAAACAGAAAGGCTCTCTTTATTCTAATTTTATATTATCTACTTAATGATAAGTTTTGAGGTGGCATAACGAATGTCATCGCTAACAATTACGGTGTAAAGTCCAGAAGGTAAGGTTGTTTTAATGCTGATTTGCCCTGCTTGTTCATTAACAGAATAAACCTTTGTGCCGCTTATGTTAAAAATTGAAATAGTAATATTCCCTTTGAAGGAGTTAGTATTAATAGTGAAGTTTTGCTTGGTAACTGGGTTGGGATATATTTCTAAAATATCTTTCTTATTGGATATAATCTTTGATGGAGTGGTGTTTTTGTTTATGATGCCACCTAGCTCGCTATTTGTCATCCCTGAGCCATTCATTGGTGAATAACGCATAGCTAAATCACGATCGTCAGCAGATTCACTATCTTTAATATAAAACCAACCAGCATCATAGAAATCACCATTGTCTCTGTTGCCGGCCTCATGGCCATACCAGGCTCTACTTATGATCAAATAAAAGTATTCTGGTTTACCATCCATATTAAATACTGTTTTTGGCCATTCTGACGTATTAGGTATTGTAATGCTGCCTGAGTAGGTGGCAATGCCTTCATTTGTAGTATATTGTTGTGTGGAGGACACCTTTATTCTGTTTGACCAATCATTAGCCCAACGCTCCACGCTGGTTTCAATTTGATATAAAGGTAGTTCGTTTTTGTTATTGATTAGAGCTACTTTCCCTGATACTGGTACTATTTGTCCATTGATAAGATTACCTAAGTCTTCAAAATTTGTGGGTGACGCTTCGACAAAACCAGCACCTGAAAAAGGTTTTTTGTCAACGATTGAAAAATATCCATTTATAAAGAAATCGCCATTCTCTGTTATGTTTGTAGTCTCTCCGTACCAAGCTCTATTTTGCACCAAATAGATACTAGTTGTCGTTCCATTTTCATCTTTAGAATTAGGCCATTCGGAAGTGTTAGGAATAACAATATTGCCTGAGAAATTAGCAAATCTAGCTTGTTCTGTGAAGGTATGTGTTGTTGTGTTAATAGCTAATGTTTCATTTCCGTCAGCAGAAAGTCTGATTATACTAGTTTCAATTTGTTTTAGCGGCAAATTGTTATCCGAATTAATTAATGCTATAGATCCTGAAACAGCTATAGATTCACCTCTTTCCATTTGCCCTAAATCTTGGTTGCTTGATGGCACACTGGTTTTAAAATTAGTAGGTAGTGGTATTGTTGGGTCTTCTATTAAGGAGAACGAAGCAATCGCAAAGTCAACTAACTCAGTTGTTATCCCATTCATGTACAATGCCTCTATCTTAATAAAGGTATTGTCAATTTTAGGTTCTGCATCTAATGGCCAAGTGTCAATGTCAGTGGGAATAGTAATTTGGTCTTCAAACGATTTTGTGCCATCAGTGTTTGTGATAATTGTTGGCTCAATGGTTTCAGATGCCAGTAACAAATAGTGTAAATCAAAACGTAATATTTTAACGGAAAAACCATAAAAAGCATTGCCGTTTATATCTGTAGCATTGGCTGTGCCGCTCACATTAACTTTCTGCCCTTGTCTTAGTTCGCCAAGGTCTTCATTGTACTTGGGTGACGAGGTTAGTAGTTGAGATGATAGTAAGCCGTTAAATAGTAACAAGCTTAATAATAATGATAGTAGCTTTTTCATGAGTTTGGTTTAATTACTAATGTTATATACATCAAATATATATATATAATTTATTAAACAATGGGATTCTATAAAGAGTTTTTAGTTAATGATAGCCATAATATACAATAACGTCCTCATCTTATTGTTTGCAACAAAATGAGGACGTTAAAAATGGTATTGACTTCTATTTCACCTCTTCTTTTTTCAATTCAAAGTTAACCGGCATGGTAAAAGAAACATTTACATTTTGTCCACCTTCCATACCCGGTTTCCAACCTTTCATTAACGAAATAACGCGAATAGCTTCTGTATCTAATATTTCGTGGCCAGAGCTACGTGCTACCTTGGTATCTTGTATTCCACCTTCTGAATTAACCACAAAAGAAATATAAACTCTTCCTGTAAGGTTTTTTTCAATGGCTTCTTTTGGATAGACCAACGTTTCAGAGATATATTCTTTAAGGGCTGTCTGCCCATCTGCATGGGCTCCTTTGGGATATTCAGGCATAATATCTACCGTCAAATGCACAGGGCTTGTCGCCCTTTTTAAGGTGCTTTTTTCTGCAACGACTAAACCCTCTTCTCTAGATTTGTTTTGAACCTCTTTCTCACAAGCGAAAAAGAATGTAGCACCAAGTAATATTGCAATAGCCATGTATGGCTTATAGCTCGTTAACGTTTTTATTTTTCGTATAGTCATCATTTTAAATCTTTTTTGAGTTAATGATTGATTGAAGTTATTTACGGGCAATAGGCGGGCACCTGTGGCCTGAAATAACAACAACTCTTTGTACATAGCCACCGAAATGCCTTTACTAAGCACACTTCTGTCAGCTTGAAATTCATGCAGTTCCTTAAGTAAATACCTGAGTAACCACGCAAAAGGGTTGAACCATTGAACAATAAGAAGTAACTCGAGCAGAATTACATCCAACGAATGTTTTAAACGAACATGTGCCATTTCATGTGTTACAATTTTCTCCAAATCGTTATCTGAATAGCGCGATTGATTGATGAAAATGACATTAAAGAAAGAAAATGGTGAAAATTGACCGGGCAAGTCAATAAACTTTACGCCATTAACTTTTGAGCAACGAGTAGTGTTAGAAAGCACACCCAAACGCACAAATCCTGTTAATAAACGAACCAACAAACCCATACAGCCAACAAGGTAAAGCCACATAAATGCAGGGGATTCTATCACCACAGAAACCAGTTTGGCCTTGGTGGATTCGGCAAAAATAGTTACCACATCCAACAAATTGGTATACACATCCACTTCTACATGTGAGCTTGAGATCATGAATTGAGGCAGCGGAATATGAAGTGCTGGGATTACCGTAGCAGCAACCAGCGACATCAACAAAAAGAAACGATTAAAATTAAATAAAGCTTCTTTATAGAGTGCTAATCGATAGTACCCAATGAGCAAACCTAGAATCAAAGCCGATTCAAGCAAATAATCTACTAGAATATTCATAATCGCTACTTTTCGTTATTCAAATCATCTTTTACTTCATTCATTAACTTCTCAAATTCTTCCACATCCATATTATCTTCTTTAGCGAAAAAGGAAACAAGCTCCTTAAATGAATCCTTAAAATAACTCGCCTTCAGGCGTTTCATATATGAACGCTTGTAAGTTTCAATGGAAACAATGGAAAAATAAACATAACCTTTGCCTACCTTTTGGTGATCAACAAAGCCTTTGGTTTCCAGTATACGTACAATGGTTGAAATGGTATTGTATGCCGGTTTTGGTTCTGGTAATTCATCTATAATGCATTTAACCGTGGTTTTGCCCAATTTCCACAGCTCTTGCATTACCTGCTCTTCCGCTTTTGTTAATTCTTTCATGCTCGATTAAACTAATTCGTTAGTTCAAATATATAACTAATGTTTTAGTTGAACAAATTATTTAACTAATATTTTAGTTTAGAGAGGGAGTATCAAGTTTGTGTGATAGCTAATTATTTGCCTTATCAACTAAGAGGCAAGGTTTTTATTAGCCAAATTTAATATCAAGTGTTAAATTATTGGATGTTTATAGAAGAGTTTGAGCTACACAACACTGATACGCTTATTAATGTTTGGCCATTATTCTTTCGAGTATAAAGCTTAAGTCTATTCAGAAGCCAAAAAAAAGCCATTCAGTTAATTAAAACTGAATGGCTTTTTTTATAAATAAGCAGTAATGCTTACTCAATATATTACTCTTGACCTTGAATTAATAGGTTTAAGATGTCTTTACCAGCTTGCGCTACAGAAGTACCAGGGCCAAATATAGCTACAGCACCAGCATCGTATAAAAACTGATAGTCTTGCGCTG
>QKIO01000367.1 GCA_003251015.1 Bacteroidales bacterium | reverse complement strand
GCACTACGCACCTTATTAAATAAATAAATTCAAATTGCTTTGTTCAGCTTTTTCCAGGTAATTAGCCACCCCACCAATTTCAACATGGTCAAACAGTTCCTCACGTTTCACACCCATCACATCCATGGACATTTGGCAGGCTATCATTTTAATACCCATATTTGCTGCGTTGGTAATCATGGTGTCTAGAGGGTCTACATTCTCAGCTTGCATTCGTTTTTTCATCATCAAACGTCCCATGTTCATCATGTTCATTTTCGATAATTTTAGTTTACCGCTGTGATTTGGCATCATGGCACCAAACATTTTACCCATAATGCTTTTATCAACTTTAGGTTTGTCCGTTTTCTTAATCACGTTAAGTCCCCAAAACGTAAAAAACATGGTAACTTCTTTGCCCATGGCTGCAGCACCTTGAGCAATCACAAACGAGGCTAAGGCACGATCCATATCATCGCTAAACACCACCAAAGAAGCATCTTTAGCTGGCTTTGACATTAAAGACATGGTGCCATCTTCTACTTTAGCCACTCCTTTTTCGATGATAGCCACTATTTTGCCGTCTTCCTTTGTTACACTAATAAGTTTATTACCTGTTACATTACACCACGAAGCCACATCATTTTTAAATCCGCCATCGGTGGCTGTTTGACGCAGACGTTCGCCAGGCAGTAACTTATCCATTTCTTGTTTTAGCTTCAAAATAGGACCAGGGCACTGTAAACCACACGCATCTACGTCGTGCAGTTTCAAATTTTTAATGGTCTCGGCAAGCATTTGTTTGCTAGCCTCAATCAATTGAGGTTTAAAGGCTATTTCGTTGTTCTGGTTGGCAATGGCAGCGTTATAAACCTTTAATCCTCCAGAGAGATTATACACCTTATACCCATGCTGAGCTAGTATTCGCGATGCCACATAACCACGTAAACCCACACCACAATAGAGATATATCTTTTTATCTAAGGGTATTTTATCTAAGTTAGTACGTAAGTTATCCACATCAATATTGATGGCTCCTTCGAGCATGCCTAATTGAGTTTCTTCAGCAGTGCGTACATCCAACACAAAACACTCAGCCGCTTTTCTATCTCTCATTTTATAGGGAGACAGAGGGGTAAACAAGCCCGAAAGGATGTTTTCTGCATTAAATCCTATTTGGTTAACAGGGTCTTTGGCTGATGAAAATGGGGGGGCATAGGCGTGTTCTATCTCCTGCAAATCGTAAATACTACCTCTATTGCGAATAACGGTAGCTATCATGTCAATGCGTTTGTCCACTCCTTTAATACCCACAACTTGGCCACCATATAACTCACCCGTTTCGGCATTAAAGCTAATTTTTAAGGTCATTGGCATAGCGTCGGGGTAGTAACTAGCATGTGAGCCACCATTGATAATAGTAGACTTAAAAGTCATGCCCGAAGAGAGTAGCTGCTTATCCGACATACCTGCCGTAGCAGCCGTTAAATCAAATACTTGAGCTATTGCGGTGCCAATTGAGCCTTTGTACTTTTTCTTGTGTCCAAAAACCAAATTATCAGCCAAAATACGTCCTTGTTTATTGGCAGGGCCAGCTAAATAAGTAATGGTTTTTTGATGGGTGATGGGGTTATCAAATTCGATGGCATCACCTACCGCATAAATATCTTCAACGGTGGTTTGCAGGTATTCATTGACGATGATACCACCACTTTTTCCGATTTCAATACCAGCTGTTTTGGCCACATCTACATCTGGTTTTACACCAGCTGAGAAGATGGCAAAATCGGCATCTATTTCTTTACCGCTGGAAAGTACAATGGTTAGTGCATCGCCGTTTTTCTTAAACTCTTGCACCCTATCGTTTAGGTATAGACCAACCTCATGTTCTTTAAATTGTTGGTGAATGATGGCAGCCATTTCTTCATCCATCATATTCATCACCTGTGGTGCCGCCTCAATTAGAGTTACTTTAATGCCTCTTAAGTGTAGGTTTTCGGCCATCTCTAAACCAATAAATCCACCACCAATAACGACCACCGAATATGGCACCTGTTTATCTACGTAGGCCTTTATTTTATCGGTATCTGCTACATTACGAAGGGTAAAAATATTTGGCAAATCAATGCCTGGGATGGGGAATTTAACAGGCTTAGCACCTGGAGACAGCACCAACTTATCGTAAGTTTCGGTATATTCCTTGCCTGTAAGGAGTTCTTTTACAGTGATTGTTTTTTCATCACTGTTAATAGCCAACACTTCTGATTGGGTACGTACGTCAATTTTAAATCTAGCACTAAAACTTTCAGGAGTTTGTACCAATAAACGCTCTCTTTCTTTTATAACACCCCCAATGTAATAGGGTAGTCCACAATTAGCATACGAAATATGCTCACCTTTTTCAAACATGATGATTTCTGAAAACTCATCAATTCTTCTTAATCGAGCCGCTGTTGTTGCACCACCTGCAACGCCGCCTATAATAATGTATTTTGCCATAAAATTTAAATATTATTTTGAACAAAGAAAACAATAATAATCTAAATATTTAAACATATAGATATCTAAATTAAAGAAAATTTTCGTTTATGGAGAATTCAGGTTTAAGGCCTAATTTGTTTATCTTTGATTTCTATTAAAAAAAAACAGATTTATGAGTATTGAAAAAGAGTTGCACACACGCAGCGAATCAAAATGTGAATTGTGTGCCGCCACCGAAGACCTTAAAATAGTTATTGTAGCACCCGCTACCGAAGAAAAGATAGATCATTGCATATTGGCTTGTTCTACTTGTATTAATCAAATGGAAGACGGTGCTACCATGGATGCTAATCATTGGCGTTGTTTGAACGATAGTATGTGGAGCAATGTGCCAGCGGTTCAGGTGGTGGCATGGCGTATGTTAAATCGTTTGAAGGCTGAAGGATGGCCACAAGATTTATTAGACATGCTTTATCTTGATGAAGACACTAAAAAGTGGGCGGAGTCTACTGGCGAAGGCATTGATGAAGAAGATAAAATAAGACATATTGATAGCAATGGTGCCATATTATCTAATGGTGATACGGTAACACTTATCAAAGATTTGGATGTGAAGGGTGCAACTTTCACTGCAAAACGCGGTACTGCGGTGCGTAACATCATGTTAGTGGCCGATAATGCCGAACACATTGAAGGTAATGTGAGCGGACAACGCATTGTGATTCTTACCAAGTTTGTGAAAAAGAATTAATCGGTATCATACTTCTTAAAAAGAGCGATTTATTACTTGGATGAATCGCTCTTTTACTTTTTAGATAGTACGTTATATTGTTTATAAATAGGTGTTTGTGTGATTATTTACGAATTCCATTAAATCAAATTCGTTTCTAATAAAAGGTGGAAACAAGAAATTAATAATTCAAAATATCGTTATATTTGTGTTTCTGAGTCAATCAGAAATAAAGTATTGAGTCTGAATCCCTTTTATTAGCTGGTTAATTCATGAAGCGAGTATTATCTATTTTTGCAATTCTTATTTTTACCTTCTTATTTTTAGTTTTTGGATTAATATCCATAGCTTATTTGGCTCAAGATGCGGTGGTGAAAATGGCATTAAAACAGGTAAGTACTTCCATTAAAGCACCCATCGAATTTGAAAGAGTGTCGTTATCACTCATTCATAGTTTCCCTTTAGCCACTCTTGAGTTTCAAGGATTAAAGATGGGAGCACCCATGGATAGTATTACTCAAGAGCCTCATGCTGTTTTAGATACATTGGTAAGCATCGACCATCTTTATGTTTCTGTTTTATTACTTCCCTTATTTGAAAATGATATTGAAGTGAAGAGAATAGATGTAAGTGATGCGTTTGTACGTTATGAGGTGGATGAAAATGGGGTAAGTAATTTTGATTTTCTACTATCGCCTTCCTCTACTTCGTCATCTGATTCTGCATCTTCATTGGTTTTAAACATTGAGGAGATGCTGTTTAAAAACATAAGTATTGAGTATGCCGACCGCACGTTAGGAGCTCATACTAATTTGTTTATAAAACAGTTAGATACCAAAGGACATTATTTAAACAATGTGTTTGAAGGCAAAGTGGCTGGCGACGTAACGTTTACCAACAATGCTTACAACGGCACCAATGTGTATGTGATGGAAGAAGCATTGGTACACCTCGACTTAGATTACGTCAATACCAATCTGCACATAAACCATTTAGATATACTTACCAACGGAGCACATGTGGCTATGCAAGGTCATGTGTTA
>QKIO01000356.1 GCA_003251015.1 Bacteroidales bacterium | reverse complement strand
TGCAGGTCGGAACTTACCCGACAAGGAATTTCGCTACCTTAGGACCGTTATAGTTACGGCCGCCGTTTACCGGGGCTTCATTTCAATGCTTCTCTTACGATAACATCCCCACTTAACCTTCCGGCACCGGGCAGGTGTCAGGCCTTATACATCATCTTTCGATTTAGCAAAGCCATGTGTTTTTGATAAACAGTCGCCTGGGCCATTTCTCTGCGGCCAACATTGCTGCTGGCGCCCCTTCTCCCGAAGTTACGGGGCTAATTTGCCTAGTTCCTTAGCCATGATTCACTCGAGCGCCTTAGTATACTCAACCCAACTACGTGTGTCCGTTTACGGTACGAGCCGTCATACTCGCTTTTCTTGGCACAGGATGCTTACTTTCGCTTCGTCCGAAAACTAAGCTCAACGTACTATTCCGTCAGTACGTAAGCACCTCTCCTATGCGTCACTTTTATTGTATGACAGGTACAGGAATATTAACCTCACTACCCCTTTCGGGTTCGCGTTAGGTCCCGACTAACCCTGATCCGATTAGCGTTGATCAGGAAACCTTGGTCTTTCGGCGAGGAGGTTTCTCACCCCCTTTATCGTTACTTATGCCTACATTTGCTTTTCTAATCAGTCCACCGCTCCTCACAGAACGGATTCTACCCAGATTAGAATGCTCCCCTACCACTGTGTTTAAACACAATCCATAGCTTCGGTAATATGCTTATGCCCGATTATTATCCATGCTCGATCGCTCGACTAGTGAGCTGTTACGCACTCTTTAAATGAATGGCTGCTTCCAAGCCAACATCCTAGCTGTCTCTGCAATCAAACCTCGTTTGGTCAACTTAGCATATATTTGGGGACCTTAGCTGATGGTCCGGGTTCTTTCCCTCTCGGACATGGACCTTAGCACCCATGCCCTCACTCCTATTCATCATTTTGCAGCATTCGGAGTTTATCAGGAGTTGATAGGCGATGAAGCCCTCGCGTCCTATCAGTAGCTCTACCTCTGCAAAACTAAAATAAGGCTGCACCTAAATGCATTTCGGGGAGTACGAGCTATTTCCAAGTTTGATTGGCCTTTCACCCCTACCCACAATTCATCCAAAGACTTTTCAACGTCAACTGGTTCGGTCCTCCACTGTGTGTTACCACAGCTTCAACCTGATCATGGGTAGATCACTTGGTTTCGCGTCTACTCCTACTGACTTAACCGCCCTATTAAGACTCGCTTTCGCTTCGGCTCCGTTTCTTAAAAACTTAACCTTGCCAGTAAGAAGTAACTCGTAGGCTCATTATGCAAAAGGCACGCCGTCACTGAATAAATCAGCTCCGACCGCTTGTAGGCGCACGGTTTCAGGTACTTTTTCACTCCCCTGTTCGGGGTACTTTTCACCTTTCCCTCACGGTACTGGTTCACTATCGGTCTCTCAGGAGTATTTAGCCTTACCGGATGGTCCCGGTGGATTCAGACAGGATTTCACGTGTCCCGCCCTACTCAGGATACTCGTCTCTCTAAAAACCTTACGTGTACGGGATTATCACCCTCTGTGATTAAACTTTCCAGTCTATTCCACTTCAATTTTTATCGATTATACAAGTCCTACAACCCCTATTTTGCCGAAACAAAATAGGTTTGGGCTAATTCCTTTTCGCTCGCCACTACTTAGGAAATCACTATTGTTTTCTTCTCCTCCAGGTAATGAGATGTTTCAGTTCCCTGGGTTTGCTTCCTTTGATGGATGACATGTCTTCAACATGCCGGGTTGCCCCATTCAGAAATCTACGGATTATAAGTCGTTTGCACCTCCCCGTAGCTTATCGCAGCTTATCACGTCTTTCTTCGCCTCTGAGAGCCTAGGCATTCCCCGTACGCCCTTATTTACTTTCTTATTACATCCTAATGGATGTACATGATTTTGTTTTGTTTGCCAATATGTCAATGATCGTTCTTTCTCTTCGTGAGAAAAGTGAATTAGTTATTCTTTACAAATACTAATTCTATTACAGTAAGTGATAAGACAAGTTCGTTAACTTATCTCGCAAAAATTTTATTTCCTCTATAATGTGGAGAATATCGGAGTCGAACCGATGACTTCCTGCGTGCAAGGCAGGCGCTCTAGCCAACTGAGCTAATCCCCCGTAACGTCAAACAACCAAGTTGATTAGATGACTAAATGTAGTCCTGCGCAGATTTGAACTGCGGACCCCTACATTATCAGTGTAGTGCTCTAACCAACTGAGCTACAGGACTGATTCTACCATTTAGTTACCTAATTGGTAGATTTAAAAGTTGGAATTGAACCTAAATAAGATAAAATATTATTTACTATCTGCTTATATTAATCTCTCCAGAAAGGAGGTGTTCCAGCCACACCTTCCGGTACGGCTACCTTGTTACGACTTAACCCTAGTTACCTGATTTACCCTAGGCCGCTCCTTTCGGTTACAGACTTCAGGTACCCCAAGCTTCCATGGTTTGACGGGCGGTGTGTACAAGGCCCGGGAACGTATTCACCGCGCCATGGCTGATGCGCGATTACTAGCGATTCCAGCTTCACGAAGTCGGGTTGCAGACTTCGATCCGAACTGAGACCGGTTTTGGAGATTCGCATCTAGTCACCTAGTAGCTGCCCTCTGTACCGGCCATTGTAACACGTGTGTAGCCCTGGACGTAAGGGCCGTGCTGATTTGACGTCATCCACACCTTCCTCACGGTTTACACCGGCAGTCTTGTTAGAGTGCCCACCATTATGTGCTGGTAACTAACAACGTGGGTTGCGCTCGTTATGGGACTTAACCCGACACCTCACGGCACGAGCTGACGACAACCATGCAGCACCTTGAAGAGTGTCCGAAGAAAAACCTATTTCTAAGTCTGTCACTCCCCATTTAAGTCCAGGTAAGGTTCCTCGCGTATCATCGAATTAAACCACATGTTCCACCGCTTGTGCGGGCCCCCGTCAATTCCTTTGAGTTTCATTGTTGCCAACGTACTCCCCAGGTGGATTACTTAATGCTTTCGCTTTGTCGCTTATTGTATATCACAAACAACTAGTAATCATCGTTTACGGCGTGGACTACCAGGGTATCTAATCCTGTTCGATCCCCACGCTTTCGTGCCTCAGCGTCAGTTACAGTTTAGTAAGCTGCCTTCGCAATCGGTGTTCTGTGTTATATCTAAGCATTTCACCGCTACACAACACATTCCGCCTACCTCAAATGTACTCAAGAAATGCAGTATCAAAGGCAATTTTACAGTTAAGCTGCAAACTTTCACCCCTGACTTACATTTCCGCCTACGCACCCTTTAAACCCAATGAATCCGGATAACGCTTGCATCCTCCGTATTACCGCGGCTGCTGGCACGGAGTTAGCCGATGCTTATTCGTATGGTACCGGCAAACAAGTACACGTACTTGCGGTTCTTCCCATACAAAAGAAGTTTACAACCCATAGGGCAGTCGTCCTTCACGCGACATGGCTGGTTCAGGCTTGCGCCCATTGACCAATATTCCTCACTGCTGCCTCCCGTAGGAGTCTGGTCCGTGTCTCAGTACCAGTGTGGGGGATCTTCCTCTCAGAACCCCTAGACATCGTAGTCTTGGTGAGCCGTTACCTCACCAACAAACTAATGTCACGCATGCCCATCTTATACCACCGGAGTTTTAACTTGTCTAACAGGTGTTAAAAAAGTATTATGCGGTATTAATCCGAATTTCTTCGGGCTATCCCCCAGTATAAGGTAGGTTGCATACGCGTTACGCACCCGTGCGCCGGTCGTCAGCGGAGCAAGCTCCCTGTTACCCCTCGACTTGCATGTGTTAGGCCTGTCGCTAGCGTTCATCCTGAGCCAGAACTCTTCGTTGTATAAAATTCTTAAATACTTTCAAGATTAATATACTAACGCATTCTAGTAACAATTAATATCTTATTCTTATTTTTAGGTACAATTTCCAATGTTTTCAAAGAGCGTTGTTGATCGTTAAACCAACTCTTGTTGTGATATATTCAGAATCGAACTGAATTTGTAAACCATTATATCTGTTGCTTTATATGACAGCGTTCTGTCAGAAGCGGGTGCAAAGATAACAACTTTATTTTTGATTTATTTTTAAAAAAGTTTTTAACCTAAACCTTAACTCTCAAACCATCCAAACTCCCCAGTATTACTGCCTTTAAGAACATCCCTTGTTGTTCGAAGCGGGTGCAAAATAACAACCTTTAATCCGATTTTCCTAATCTTAATTCATCTTTTTTTCAACTCAATTACATCTCAAACCCTAACTGACTGATTTGCTGTGGAGAAATACGTGAAAAAAAAAATCATCCATCACTGAAACTAATCTATTGACAGTCTAAATACGCCCATTAATCAAAACATGATAGAAGCATCCTCATCAAATAAAAGTATGGGATAAGGGGAATATTACAAGGGAACAACTTATTTAAAGACTATATATAGAGATAGACTCTACAAGTAGTCGATTGAAAATACCGATAAAACAAAGACAAGAGTTACACTTATACAAATAAACACTAATTTTACGTTACTAAACATTTAAACAGAGAAAATGAAAAACATTACAATCACTATTACTACTCTTCTGTTAATTGGTTTCTTGCTTTCATGCGAAGATGACATTGACAACGTTAATAAACAAACTAATACTGGTGACATAAGACGTTTCGTTGAAGAAAATATGAAAGCATACTATTTTTGGAATGAAGACATTCCAAAACAAAGCATGATTGCTGATCCAACAGAGTACTTCAATAGTATATTAAACAAAAACTATGATCATTGGTCATTTATCACCGACGACTATCAGGCACTTGTAAAATACTTTGAAGGCGTGAGCAAGTCATCAGGGTATTCAGCAAAGTATTTTCTATTGGCAGAAAATAGTAATAATGTCATTGGATTTATTGAATATGTAACACCTAATTCCCCTGCTGAAAGAGCTGGACTAATAAGAGGTGATATGATTTATAAAATTAATAATGAACTTATAACCAGAGATAATTATAGTAGACTATTATCTCTAGATAACTACATATTAACCCTAGGTGTGTTAAATGCAGACAAAACCATCGCGTCACGTGAGCCCAGTATTGATATTACCTCAGAGGAGTTGAGCGAGTATTGATATTACCTCAGAGGAGTTGAGCGTAAACCCAATTCACATGAGTAAAGTGATTACACATCAAAACAAAAAATACGGCTATTTAGTCTATAACTCGTTTATATCAAAATACGACAAACAACTAGAAGATGTTTTCTCAAACTTTAAAGCCGAAGGAATTGAATCATTAATTTTAGACCTTCGTTACAACGGTGGAGGTGCTGTATCAACAGCCATTCTGATGAGTAGCATGATTGCCCCAAAGAGTGCTGCGAAACAAGTATTCATACGAACCAAATACAATAAGATATTAGAGGATTACATCAAAAAGACTGAGTCGGATCCTGAAAGCTTCTTTATAAACCGACTGTTTGATCACCCAAACAATCTAAATCTTAACAAACTAGTAGTGCTAACAACAAATGGCACAGCATCAGCCAGTGAAATGATTATTTATGGATTAAAACCATATATGGAGGTATATCAAATTGGAGCGGAGACAACCGGCAAATACTATGCTTCAATGACAATCGATGATGTAGAAAATCACAACTGGGCTATTCAACCATTAATACTAAAATCTGAAAATGCTAATAATTCTATAAACTATAATACTGGGCTATTACCAGATTTAGCACTAGAGGAATCATGGACAGCAAAAATATATCCACTTGGAGATGTTAGAGAAGAATTCTTAGCTAGAGCATTATACTATTTAACAGGACAGTATCCGAGTAGTTTTAGTTTAAAGAATTCATCTGCTATAAAACCTCTGCAACCAGCTAACATAGAGACTAAAATTAACAACCCGCTCAAATATGAGATGCATATTGATTTAAAGAGATAAGAAAACTAAAAGGAGAAAAGGTGAATTAATCACCTTTTCTCTTTTATAGACCTAAATAACTTTGAAGCGAATATGAAACTATCAAGCTCTTCATTCTGAGCAATAAAAATATCATCTTTTGATCCCTCCCAATGTTTCTTTCCATTGTGGATAAACAAGATCTTATCACCCATACCAATAACAGAATTCATATCATGGGTATTAATTACTGTAGTAATATCAAATTCTTTAGTAATTTCCTGAATTAACTCATCAATAACAATGGAAGTTTTAGGGTCTAATCCTGAATTAGGTTCATCACAAAACAGATATTTAGGGTTTAAAGCTATGGCACGAGCAATGGCAACTCTTTTCTGCATACCACCACTAATCTCTGATGGCAACAAATCATTTACATTATCTAAGTGAACACGATCTAAACAAAACTTAACTCGTTCTTTCTTTTGTTCAACGCTCCAATTTGTGAACATATCCATTGGAAATCTAACATTTTCTTCAACGGTGGATGAATCAAACAAAGCACTACCTTGAAAGAGCATACCAATTTCTTGATGCAAAGATTTTCTCTCGTTAACATTCATGCTTTTAAAACATCGACCATCGTATAATACATCTCCTGATGACATATCTAACAAGCCTACAATTGTCTTAAGTAATACGGTTTTACCAGACCCACTTTGACCAATTATTAGATTAGTTTGACCTTGCTGAAAGACAGTCGAGATTCCTTTCAAAACCTCCTTTTCGTCAAACGACTTACACACATTAACTAATTCGATCACGTTAGTAGTAATTGAGTTAATAATAGATTAAACAATAAAATCAAAACACTACTAGACACAACGGCCATAGTACTAGACTTCCCAACCTCTAGCGCACCTCCATCAGTATAGTAACCCCAATAAGATGAAACAGTCGCAATAATAAAACCAAAAACAACCGATTTAATCAACGAATAAACGACATAAAAAGGTTTGAATGAATACTGAACTCCATAAATATATTCAGAACTAGGTACTACACCAGTAAGAGCTCCTGCTAACCATCCTCCTATAATTCCAATAGCCATACTTAATATAACTAGAAAAGGAATAATAAACATCAAACCAACAACTTTAGGCAATACCAGAAACCCTTTAGAATTAATACCCATCACATCTAAGGCATCTATCTGTTCGGTAACTCTCATGGTTCCAATCTCTGAAGCAATATTAGAGCCAACTTTACCAGCTAATATAAGGCAAACAATGGTTGATGAGAACTCTAACAAGATAGAATCCCGTGCTGCTAAACCTATCGTATATCTAGGTATTAAGGGCATATCAATATTATAAGAAGTCTGAAGGGTAATAACCGCCCCTATAAACGTGGAGATAATAATGACTATTCCGAGCGAATCAACACCTAATTTATCAATCTCACGAACCACTTGCTTAATAAAAACACCATGCTTTTCAGGCCGGCTAAAAACACGGCGAATAAAAAGACTATAACGACCTATATGATAAAATAAACTCATTACTATAAATCAGTATTAATTAAAACTTTATAAAAGTAATGATAAAACAAGGTTAAAAGAAATAATAAAGACTAAGACAAAGCGGATTTTTTTCTATATTATTACTAAATAAACATCAAATACTTTAAAATGACAGAAGATACTTATTGCATAATTATGGCAGGTGGAGTTGGGAGTAGATTTTGGCCTATTAGCACATCAGAAACACCCAAGCAATTTTTAGACGTATTAGGCGTTGGAAAAACTCTATTACAACAAACACTGGAGCGATTTTTACCTATATGCCCCCTTGAAAATTTTATAGTAATTACTAGTGCAGAGCATAAAACTCTTGTGATAGAACAACTACCAATGCTAGGTGAGAATCAGATTTTAACTGAACCAATGCGAAAAAACACTGCTACATGTATCGCATACTCAAATGCAATTATTAAGAGGAAAAATACGAATGCAACTATTATTGTTAGTCCATCAGACCATCTTATACTAAATGAGAACATGTTTGTAGCTGATATTGAAAAAGGGATAGAGTTTGTCCGTAGAAATGATGCACTACTAACATTAGGGGTAAAGCCCAGTAGACCGGAAACAGCATATGGCTATATTCAAATAGAAATTGATAAGCTAGAGGCAGGTCTGGTAAGTAAAGTTAAGACTTTTACAGAAAAACCAAATCAGGAATTAGCAAATGTATTTTTTGAAAGTGGGGACTTTTATTGGAATTCAGGAGTTTTTATTTGGACTCTTAGTTCTATAGAAGCTGCCTATAAGAAACACCTACCTCATACTTATGAAGTATTTGCTAAGTTTCAAGAAGCGGATAGTGCAAATACAGTCAAAACCTTAAGCGAAATTTATAGTGTCAGTAAAAATATATCTATTGATTATGGAATCATGGAAAAAGCAGACAATGTATATGTTCAAACAGTAAAGTTTGCATGGTCTGATTTAGGTACATGGAAATCACTATATGACAGTACCGAAAAGGACACGAACAACAACTCTATATTAAGCGGTAACTTACTCTTGTATAAAACGAAAGACTGCTTAATCTCACTTCCAAAAGACCACATTGGCATCATACAGGGCTTGAATGATTATATTGTAATACAATCTGACAAGGCACTACTCATATGCTCAAAGGATAATGAGCAACAAATAAGACAATTTACAAATGATCTCAAAACTAAGTTTGATATAGATGAATAAAAAAAGGGGCTAAAGCCCCTTTTTTATATTATTTTATGACATATTAGAATTCCCACATATCATGTTCTAATGTGAAAATCTCATTTTTAATTCGTTCCGACTCCATCATAGCTTCCATACCTGCAGTATAGTTTTCAATTTGGCGATTGTTATATACGTTAGATTCACGATAAATATAACTACCAAAATATCTCTTAATAAAAATGTCATCAAAACTACGACGCTGAGAATCATTTTTTGTATTAAAAACTTCATGTCTGGCTAACAAAGGTCTAACTTCAGGAAAGTAAACCCAAAAAACAGGAGAACGAACAACTTGACCATCTTCACCTGCTGATTCCTTAACAAACTCTCTTAACGGACAAATACCCATTATTCTCACGTCCATACGAGAATAGTTACGATCAAAAAACCAAATCTCTTTAACAAGAAATTGTTTTACTTGATAAGATCTAACTTCACCTTCTACTATTTTATCTTCATAAAGACCAGTATCTGCATTTCTAATTTGCTGAGTATCTGAAACAGCACCCATCTCTCTTAGTACTTGATCTAAAGCCATTGGAACTTGAAACTCATCCTCAGTCTTTGTTGAATACGCAGTTAATCCTTCATATTGAATACCATACATCAACAAATCTATCAGACTCATACGTTCATCCATAGCTGTTGTTGGATAATACATAGGAAGGTTTAACTTTTCACGTAAATCTATCACGCGCCAAATCTTTTTAGCCCATAAAACATCAGCTTCCCTTATATGTACATAAGGAATAGGTTTTCTATTTTCAACATGTTCTTTTGGATAGATACCATCCAACACATTTTGAGCCTGAATAGACTCAGAAGTGCTAAGACCCAATAAAACGACAAGAACAACAAACAACTTTTTCATAACCAAAGATTTAATACTAATCAATAACAAATGTTAAGGTACCCAACTTACGCGTCCGTTTATCAGGACCTACAGCACGTACATCTTCAAAAAACACGCGACTTCCAATACCAACTCCTTTAATTAAGTCGCGTTGAGCATCAGTAAACTTATTATTACTTGATGTTTCACTTACATAAAAACCATTTTTAATGGTAGATACAGTGAATTGCGTTACATCAAATTCCAAATCAAAATCAAAATCTTCACCCATCTCGGCAAAAACGCCAGATTGTGCTAATAGAGTATTCTTCCTAATTTTACCTTCCTGCTGATTATTAACCATAGCAACAGGATTTGGAACTCGTTTGATACGATACTCCATACTACCAAGACTCTGCATTCTATCATTAATCTTAGCAGATACAGAAATCATAGCTTTACCTCCTGCAAATCCAGGATTAGGTTTGACAATATACTGTGAACCAACTTTACGGTAGGTTGCATTAGTCATCGAAACTGAAATCTGATCACTATTTATACCTGGCACAGAAATCTCCATAGGGTTTTCCAAAGCTTCATAGAGCACGTTCATTTTTGTAGCAGAAATAACCACATTAGGTTCAATAACATTATAACTATGCTCAATGGGATAAAATCTATCTTTTCCATCTGGTCCTTTCATAATAATTTGCCCCTTCCAATTCTTTGGTCCTATTGAAGTAGCAGGAATTTTTAGAAGTGCTTTACCATTAACAACATCAGGCATATATCCCCCAATTTCAAATCGAGGATCTTGTAACGTGTCTCTAGCAGCTAATAGAATCTTTGCTGTATATTGTCCACCTCTGATCACATACTCAGAATTAGGTATGACTATTGATTCAATTTTATTAAACTTAAAATCTCCTTCGTCAATTTTTGTTAAAAGATGACTGACAACATCCGCTTGTGTAGTTCTAATATTACTCATAATACTAGTCATCAAAGCAAATGAAGCTGATAACGGCAAATGTTCAAATTTTTGACTTTCCCAACTTCTTTTTATATCTCCCTTTTGACTAGGAGTCTCTGATTCTGTGGAGAGTGTACGGTTAATGTTTTCCACTAAAGTACTATCACCATCAACTAAAGACAATAATAAACTCTTATATTCTTCAATCTTTTTCTTTAACTCCTTACTACGAGCACCATCCTTTTCTGTAATCATAATCTGCGGCGCAACATCTTGATTATCTGCGCCCACAAAATTATCTACAGTACCTTCCGAATCTACAGTTTTAACCATTAAAACTTTTAGAGCGTAGATTTGATTATAAAGACTATCTGCAGCAGCTTTTATTAAATCAGCTTCTTCTCGTACAGATTTAACTTTTGCTGGGTTTGATTGCTCAGCAATTGCGAACTTAGTATATAGTAACTCGTTCTTACTATTAACTGTAGATATGGATTGTTGAATACTTTCATCAACTAATTGAAAAGCTTTTAATAATTCTCCCGACACATTCAATGCTAACATTGCCGTCAAGAAAAGATACATCATGCCAATCATCTTTTGCCTGGGGGTTTCGGGACAGTTTCCACCACTCATAAAATATGTATTTAATTAGAAGTTATAAAGCAAACTTCCAATGTTATCTTTTACCAACATTCATAGCACTTAACATATTGCCATAAATGGAATTTAATTCACTTACATTCTTGCTTAGCAACTCAATCTGCTGGCGATACACTTGTGCGTCGTTAGCTGATTGTTGAAACAATTCACTTACATTACTCATACCAGAAGACAAAGACTTTGCTGATTGAATTTGAGAATTGATACCCTGTAATTGCAGCTCGTATGCAGAATTTAATGCGCTTACATTTTGTGTTGCCTCAGCCATTTTTATGCTATAGTTAGAATTTGTTTCTTTAAACTTATCAACTTGCTCTTTTAACGAACTGCTGACAGCAGCATAAGAATTTGCTACTTCACGTCCAGAAGCAGAAATTGAATTTGCAGCATCACTATAACTAGAAGATAAACGATTAATTGATTCATCCAAAGACTTGGCAGAACGACTTTGTGCAGATGCAAATTCACCAACAGAATTACCAGCTTGTTTTATGTTTTGTACATAATTTTCAGTTGCTACAGTCGCATTACTAATATCAGCAATTTGAGAAGAAGTAGAAGACAACTTTTTAATTCCATCTGACAACTTTTGAACATCAGCTGCATCAATATTTCCAGTTTGGATCAACGCAGCTAATTCGCTACCTCCACCGCCACCATGACGTGATGTATTTGGTTCTAATCCTACTAACTCTGGATACACTAAACTCCAATCTGGCATTTCATGTGGTGGTTCAAAAGCAGATAAACCAAAAATGATAGCTTCGGTACCTAAACCAGCAATAAGCATTATAGATGCACCTGGCAGATGGAGAATTTTCCATAAGGCGCCAAGTATAACCACGGCGGCACCTAGACCATAAACTTTGGCCATAACTTTCTTATAGCCGGGACTTTCTACAAATTCTGTAAAACTCATAACAATTAGATTTTCCTGTTACCTTCTTTAATTAATTATTCTCCTATATAATCACGAATACATCTAAAACCTATATAAGATTTTGCTGAGTCTTGATATTCATAGGTACGTGTCCCATTTTGCAAGAAATAACCAATATCTTTCCAAGAACCACCACGTATCACTTTACGTTTCATGACATGAGGGTCATCTGGCAAAGCATTATATTTATATGAGGGATTGAAATCATGAGTAAAGGAATATGCAGATTCATCAAAGGCTCCAGAAGTCCATTCTGCCACATTACCAGCCATGTCAAACAATCCATAATCATTGGGTGCATAAGTAGCAACAGAAACAGCAGTCATCCCACCATCATCGCCATATCTACCTCTTAATGGCTTAAAGTTAGCCAAGAAACAGCCCTTATTATTTCTAGTGTATAAACCACCCCAAGGGAACATAGCATCTTCTAGTCCACCTCTCGATGCATACTCCCATTCAGCCTCATTAGGTAAACGGTAAGCCATCACAACTGGCTGTCCACTTTGACGAAGACTATTATTAAGAAGTTGTGTTCTCCATATACAGAAAGCTGTAGCTTGTTTCCAATTAACACCGACAACAGGGTATTCGTCAAATCCTGGATGCCAGAAGTACATTTCTGTCCAAGGCTCATTAAATGAGTAGGTGAAATCCGCAATCCAGCACAGGGTATCAGGGTAAACATTAACTTGATCTTTCATGATAAATGCCGAACGGTCTTTGATCTCACGTTCTTTTCCTTCTAAATCATAAACAACACCTTCGTATTGTTTAGTTTGGAAATTATACCGGTTGCTTTTTTTAGCAGCTTGCATAAGATCCACCCATTCGTATTCGTAAGTTAACTTACGAGTATCAATTTCCTTTCTGCGGAAGAAACGCTCACCTTCAGGCAAATACATTTCATCAAGAATTTCGGCATACTCTTCGTTATCCCACTCAATAGGCTCTTCCCAATTTACAAAAGGAGGATCAATTTCGTTACCAAGGGCATCTTCACTGATTAGAAATTCTTCAAACTGCTCACCTAACAAACGTCGTGCAATAGAGTCTTTCACCCAATACACAAATTGTCGGTATTCACTGTTTGTAATTTCTGTTTCATCCATCCAAAAAGAACGGAGAGACACTGTTTTAGACTGAGATGTCAATGACCAGGCAACATCCTGATCGTTTGGTCCCATGTTAAAACTTCCTTGAGGGATGAATAACATACCGAATGGGTCTGGTTCATAAAATGAACCGCTGCGAGCCACTCCTATCAATTCTCCTTGACCGGATTGTCCACATCCGGAGAGTATTGTTACCAAAATGACGCTTAGGGCAAGTACTTTTTTCATAATAGCCTAATATCTGAATTACTTCTCTTCTTTATAAATATCTAACACTCTTATATTGTTTCTTTCTTTTTTCTAGGTCTAAGTTAAATAGATATCCCAACATTATTTCATGAGAACCATTTTTTGCTCCAGACAATTGAGAAATACTTATATCGTAACTATAGCCAATTCTCAAACCACTGTTTAACTCAACTCCTGCAAGCACCACTACTGCATCTTGTAAACGATAAGTTAAACCTCCCCAATATTTATCTTTAAAAACAGCATTTGTATTAACATCTATTTGATAACTAGACATGTTTGTTTTTAAAAATAAGGATGGTACTAGAACAACAGGCTTTCCTGCTAATTTATATTTATACCCTCCTGAAATAAACATTGTTCGACCTACATAACTTTTGTAGGTGTCTTTAAATTTAGGTTCAGGATTATTTAAATGCATCATTGAAAGACCTAAAAAATACTTTTTATTGTCTAAAAATGCGCCAATTCCTAAATCCATTGCATAACCTTCTTCATCAGTAAAGGTTTCTGCTGATTCGTTAAACCCTAATTCAGCGGCTCCTTCAGGGACTGAAGAAAAGTTACTTCCTCCAATCTTTTGGTTCAGGATACCAAGAGATATACCAACTCCCAATCTTCCAAAATCCTCTTCCCATCGTTTGGCGTAATTCAATCCCATATTAAGAGTAGAAATTTCGCCAATTTCATCATTTACGATAAGAAGTCCAACACCACTTTCCCAACCAAATATATTCATTTCTGTATCACCACCAAAAACCGTTGTTATAGGTGCTGTGTCATTGAAACCACCAATCCATTGATTTCTCCCTCCTGCTGATAAATTTATCATACCAGCATTACCTGCATAACCAGGATTGACAATCAATTGATTAAACGTGTTTTGACTAAACTGAGGATAGCTTTGTGCGCTAACCACAGAAGTCATGCAAAATAATAGAAAAAAAAGTATTCTCCTAACCATGTGACAAAAAACCGGTAAATTATTATTTCCGGAACAGTAAATATTAGAATCTCACTTCTTTTAAAACACCTTCCTCCAGCTTAAATAAAATTTTATCACTGTAGGATATATACTTATTTAGGTTTCAAAAGTTTCGTTTAAAGATAATATCTTTCTAAATATTCTTGCTTCCTCTTACTATAATATTTGTTTTTTTTGAATATACCGCATCCACTTATGAGGCATATCGCCAGTAGAAGCCAACTCAAAATCTGCTTTTTCACAAGCCAGAATTAATTTTTCTTGATTTTCATCATCAAATTCCATCCACCACCTGTCATTATCAGGGTTTGTATAAAACTTAATAACTAAATCAGAATGATCCAAATGTACAATAAACTGTTTATACTCCTCGACATTTCGAACAGGATAATCATTATAACGTAAAAAATAAGCTTCTATTGTATGCCAAATCAATTGAGCGGATAATAATATAGAATATACGCTGGCATCTATCTCAAAAACACCAACAATTTTCATCTTATCACTTAACCCTGAATACCATGCCATTTGACAAATATCTTCACTACTCAACCCATTTACTATTGGATTAATTTGGGGGTTCGCGCTAAATTGCTGAACACAACTCATATCAATACTAATGCAATCGGCATCTCTCAGCCATGACTCCGTTGAACCTATGCCCTTTTGCCTTACTTCTCCAAGACGCAATAGTCCAAAATTATTACGAAAAACCCAAGCTTCTTGCTTAGGACTTACAAAATAGCGTTGCGTACCGATAAATGTAAGATCCTCTATTTTTTTAATAGCATTATTACATAACACACTTAAATAATTTGAAGCCGAAAAATCGCCTTCAGAGTCATTCCAATCAATCTTAGAATCAACAAACGTCATTTGAAACCGTTTATCAAACCGACTTAATGCTCTGGATAAAGGTAATGAATAATCTTGTCCGCCACCTATAACGATGGCTAAAATATGTCGAGACGTTAATTCGAACAAGACGTCTTCAATTGCACGATACCGATCGTCCAAGGTATTACCTTTAACATTACCTAAATCTACAATACTACCAAGCAAACCACTTGTTCTCAAGCCATATAAAGATGCTCTTATTTTGTCTGCGATACCTTGACAATCTTTTGACTTTAGCCCCCTCCGATCATCTACACCCAAAATTGCAATGTTAACCTTATCCCAATCTATTTTTTTTGATGAATGAAGATGTAAGACATTACCATTTAGAAACTCGTTTGAATCTCCCTCAAAAGATTGCACAACACTAATGTGAGGCTTCTCAAAATAATGAATCCACTCTTCACACACTGTACATTATTTTTTTACTGATTTTTTTGTTGCTTTAGCTGCTGCAGGTTTCTTGGCTGTTGTTTTCTTTTTCGCAGCCACTTTAACCGTTGCCGTTTTTGCAGTAGCTTTTACCTTGCCTTTATTTACCGAGGTATCATTTTTAATAATCGCACGACATTCTTCCAAGGTTAAGGTCTCAGCCACTTTATCTTTAGGGATTTTATAATTCCCTTTTTCAAATTTAATAAAAGGACCCCAACGGCCATTTAAGACTTGTAGATCAGGTTCCTCATCAAAACTTAAAATCAATTTTTTCTCATCTTCTTCACGTTTTGTGATGATTCGTTGGATGGCAGTGTCCAAATCTATTTCATATGGATCATCCACATCTTTCTTAAGGGAAACGAACTTGCTATTATGACGAATATACGGGCCAAAACGACCAATACCTATCACAACCTCTTTACCTTCGAATTCACCAAGCGAACGCGGTAATTTAAACAAATCCAGAACTTCTTCTAAGGTAATAGTTTCAAGCAATTGGCCTTTGCGAAGCGATGCAAATCGAGGTTTATCGTTTTCGTCTGATGAATCGCCAATTTGAGCTAGAGGACCAAAACGACCTATCCTAACAATAATTGGTTTGCCAGAAGCGGGATCTGTACCCATTTCGCGCTCACCTACACTTTTTTCTGAATGCTCAAGCGTATCTTCCACCAATTGATGGAATGGTTTATAAAAATCATCAATAGATTGGGTCCACTCTAGATGCCCTGTAGCAATCTCATCAAATTCTTTTTCAACTTTTGCAGTAAAATCAAAAGAAAGGATATTTTCAAAATGTTTTACAAGGAAATCATTGACGACAATACCTATATCAGTAGGGAATAACTTATGTCTTTCGGCACCTGTAATCTCTGTCTTATCACTAACTACAACTTTACCTTCGTTGATTATTAATGATTTATAGTGTCGTTCTTCGCCATCGCGATCTTCTTTAATAACATAACCCCTATTTTGAACGGTAGAGATTGTTGGCGCATAAGTTGATGGACGACCGATACCTAATTCTTCAAGTTTACGAACTAAACTCGCTTCAGTATATCTAGGCGGTTTTTGAGACCAACGTTGGCGAGCTTCGACAATTTGCATATTTAACTCATCACCTTCGTTTAAGGGAGGAATGAGTGAGTCGTTATCCTCATCATGTTCGTTTTCAGCATCAGAAGACTCAATATATACCTTTAAGAATCCATCAAATTTAATGATTTCACCAGAGGCGTTAAAATGCTCGCCTGTATTGCCTGCATTTATATGAATAATCGTTTTTTCTAATTGGGCATCACTCATTTGCGAGGCGATGGTACGCTTCCAGATCATTTCATACAACCGTTGTTCAGCAGATGAGCCAGCAATGGTTTGTTGATCTAAATAAGTTGGACGAATGGCCTCATGTGCTTCTTGAGCACCTTTGGAAGCGGTTTTGTATTTTCGTATTTTAACATACTGCTCACCCATATTATCCGTAATCTGCTTAGCTGCCATATTCAGAGCCAATTCAGACAGGTTAACAGAATCGGTACGCATGTAAGTAATTTTACCTGACTCGTATAATTTTTGAGCCACTGACATGGTTTGAGCAACCGAAAACCCAAGTTTACGAGATGCTTCTTGTTGTAAAGTAGATGTTGTAAATGGAGCAGCAGGTTTCTTAGTCAGAGGTTTTTTCTCCACTTTAGACACAGTAAATACGGCATCAATACAATTTTCCAAGAAGGCTTTAGTTTCTTCAAGGGTATCAAAACGTTTGCTTAATTCAGATTTCAGCTCCGTGACCTTCCCTTTTTCATCTTCCACTAAAAACAAAGCAGTCACACGATATGAAGCAATTGGTTCAAAAGCATGCACTTCTCTTTCTCTGTCCACCAATAGACGCACAGCCACAGATTGAACTCTACCTGCAGACAAAGACGGTTTAACTTTTTTCCATAATAGAGGTGATAACTCAAAGCCAACTAAACGATCTAAAACCCTTCGCGCTTGCTGAGCATTCACCAAATTGATATCGATGCTACGTGGAGTTTTGATTGCATTTAAAATCGCATCCTTGGTTATCTCATGAAAGACAATACGTTTGGTGTTCTCTTTTGTCAAACCCAATTCGTCATACAAATGCCACGCAATAGCTTCTCCTTCGCGGTCTTCATCGGAAGCAAGCCATACCGTTTTAACGTTTGCTACTAAATTTTTCAAATCTTTCACCACTTCCTTTTTATCGGAAGAAACGATATAATCAGGTTTGTACTTATTATTAATATCGACACCAAAATCGGCTTTAGACAGATCTCTGATATGTCCATAACTCGACTTAACAATATAGTCAGTTCCTAAGAAATTTTCAATTGTTTTGGCTTTTGCCGGTGACTCGACAATTACCAAATTACCTTCAAGTACACTTGATTTTTTACCCATCTTTCAAATACCTTACATACGACAGCGTGCTGCAAATTATTGCAAAAGTAACAATAAAAGCCCACAATGTTAAATAATGAAAATGCTATACGCAAACGTTTATGAGGATGATGAATAATAATTTACTATTTTTGTGGCTAAATACAATTACAACTATGGAGCTAAAATCTTTAAAAACCAACAAGTTACTAACTTGGTTTTGGATCATTATTGCCGGAGGCATTTTATTTGTTTCTTTATTATTTATATCAATATCAAATGGATTGTTGGGTGCGATGCCCACATTTGATGAGTTAGAAAACCCAAAAAGCAACTTGGCAACAGAGATTATATCAAGTGATCAGCAAGTTTTAGGTAGTTTTTATCGAGAAAACAGGAATTTTTCAAGTTTTGAAGAGCTTTCTCCAAATATAGTTAACGCACTGGTGGCTACCGAAGATGTTCGATTTTATGAGCATTCTGGCATTGACACGCGGGGTTTGTTACGTGTATTTTTTAAAACGGTGATTTTACAGAACGAGAGTGCCGGAGGGGGAAGCACCATTTCTCAACAATTAGCTAAATTATTGTTTCATGATAGTGCAGCTAACATTAATGAACGGATACTACAAAAGCTAAAAGAATGGGTAATTGCAGTTAAATTAGAACGCAGTTACACCAAGGAGGAGATACTTTCTATGTATCTAAATAAAGCAGAGTTTATATATGATGCTTATGGTATAAAATCGGCTGCCAAGACCTTTTTTAACTCATCAACCGACACCCTAAAAATAGAGCAAGCTGCTGTCATCATAGGCATGTTAAAAAACCCATCATTATACAATCCGATACGACGACCAGAATTAACACAACAACGCCGCAATGTGGTAATGGATCAAATGCGAAAAGCAAATTTCATTAGTCAATCTGAGTACGATTCTCTGTCTGCGATGCCCATGACTTTGATGTTTAACAGAGCAGATCATAAGGATGGCCTTGCGCCCTACTTCAGAGAATACTTACGTTTGGCCATGACAGCGCGGGAGCCTTTGCGTGAAAACTATGCATCCTACAACCAAAAAATATTTGAAGAAGATAGTATAGAATGGCGAGATAATCCGTTATATGGATGGATTAACAAGAATCTACGTCCTGATGGCACCAAATACGATATCTATAATGATGGTTTAAAAATATATACCACCATCGACTCTCGTCTACAAACTTATGCAGAGGCGGCTGTTAAAAAGCATTTAAGTGAAGAGTTACAACCAGCATTCTTTAAGGAGAAAAAGAATAGAACAAGAGCACCTTTTACAAACAAAATAACTCAAGAACAATATGAAAGCATATTAAACAAAGCGATGCGGAGTACAGAGCGTTATCGCAGTTTAAAACTGAATAATGCCACAAGAGAAGAGATAATGGCCGCTTTTAACAAGCCCGTGGATATGCAAGTTTTTTCGTGGCGCGGAGAAATTGATACCATTATGAGTCCAATGGACTCTATTAAATACTACAAACACTTCCTACGCGCATCATTATTATCTATAGACCCGCTTTCGGGTCATATAAAAGCATATGTTGGCGGACCAAACTTCAAACATTTTATGTATGATATGGCAGGCAAAGGTAAACGACAAGTAGGCTCAACGATAAAACCTTTTGTGTACACTTTAGCCATGCAAGAAGGCCACTCGCCTTGTGATTTAGTTCCAAATATTCCACAGACGTTTTATCTATCAACAGGGCAAACTTGGACTCCAAAAAACACCAGTAATAAAAGAAATGGTGAAATGGTATCATTAAAGTGGGGATTGGCCAACTCGAACAATAATATTACGGCATGGGTTATGAAACAATACAATCCAGAGGCTGTTGCAGCTACCATTCATGAAATAGGCATTAAAAGTCACATGGATGCTGTACCAGCATTGTGTTTAGGAACGCCAGAACTAGGATTAATTGAAATGACTGGCGCTTATAGCACCTTTGTTAACAAAGGAGTACACACAGAACCTATTATGGTAACTCGTATTGAGGATCGTTTTGGAAATATGATTGCAGAGTTTAGACCTAAAAAAAGAGAGGCCATTAGTGAAAATACCGCATTTTTGATGATTAACCTGCTTCAAGGCGTTATAAATCAAGGTACAGGGATGCGCTTAAGAGGTAAATATGAACTGCGAAATCAAATAGGAGGAAAAACAGGCACAACACAAAACCACTCTGACGGCTGGTTTATGGGCGTTACACCAAACTTAGTTACTGGAGTATGGGTAGGTGGAGAAGACCGAGACATCCATTTTGACAACTTACATTTTGGACAAGGAGCAAATATGGCGCTCCCCATTTTTGGCTTGTATATGATTGACATCTATAACAATCCAGAATTATCGATCAAGAGGGAAGATGTATTTGAGACACCCCTTAATTACATTAATAATCTAAACTGTAGTGATGCTAATATATCTGCGGATGAAAATGATAACAGCGAAACGAACATTGACAACACGACCAATCAAGTGGTAAGTGAATCTA
>QKIO01000148.1 GCA_003251015.1 Bacteroidales bacterium | reverse complement strand
ACTGTTTTTTGAGGTATATCATGCCACTAACAACCAGGGTGATCCCAATGGGAAATGCCCAGATAAAATCCATTTGAGTGCCTAGTAGACCAACGCAATAAAAGATAATAACTAAAATGCAGGTTGAAACCATCCAGATAACACCGAATGTAAATAACATGGTTGATTTATATAACCATTTAAGAAAAAAAATAAGGCCAATTAGTGTGGCTATCATTAACGCGATGGGTAAAATAAGATCTTTCATACTGCATTTATTGTTTTTAGCACTTTTAAAAATTTTGCTACTTTCAAAGTTAAAGGTGTGGTAAGGTATTTACTACACCCATTATTGCCATTTACCAACCACCCAAAAAGGGGGGCGGTAGGATTATTGGGTGGCAGTTAAGCTTGTGAAATGCTAAGTTGGGTGTGTTTAGCTTTTTTTGTTTTGGGTTTGTTGTGTTGTCAATAACCCTTTTGGGTTGTTTTGATGAGGGAATAAGGGTGGAATGCTCTGCTTTTGATCTGTTTTGTTTACATCTACTCGGTGTAAGTCTTGCGATAGATTTTAAACGCACTATATTTAGTCGTCGCACAGGCACATTATACGCTAGTTTCTGAAATGAATAGCTGATTGAGGTTATAAATATGAAGTGATATTTAAGTGTTTGTGACTTATTAATCGCTTTTTTTCTTATTTTTAAGTTGCCAATCTGATCTAATCTATAATGCAAGAGTTAAATAAAGATATCCTACTAATTGTTGATAGCAATGCTATAACGATTAAACTATACAAGCTCATATTTAGAGATGCGTATGAACTCATGATCGCCAAAGATTCTGATGAAGCGTTACAACTTCTTAAAGATAACGAGGTGAAGGTGGTTCTGGCTGATTGCTTACAAACGAGTGATTCTGTGGTTAATTTATTTGAGACTATGATTCATGAAGGATTGCATGCACAACGTATTATTACAGTAAATCAAAGTGATCATGTGCTTATAATGGATGCCATAAATAGAGGGAAGATCTTTAGTTATGTCACTAAACCTATCGATAATAAGAGTTTGTTGGTGGTGGTTCGTAATGCATTTGAACAGTATGAATTGCAGAAAAGCAATCATGAATTGGTGTATACCCTCAAAGCCAATAATATAGAGCTCAAGGCGCTGTTGAAAGATTTAGAGCGCGAGGAAGCTAAGTTTAGAAATATCTTTAATGCTAGTCCAGATCCTATTTTTATTATTGATGCCAATACAGTTATACTTGAGAGCAATCAATACGCACAAGACCAATTTAGTTATAGCAATGAGGCGTTAATAAATATACCTCTGACAGCCTTTATTCACGAAGCTGATGTGCAAAAGGCTCTTGAATATGTTATTCAATTAAAAGAAGTGGGTAACACCATGTGTGAAATTAGAATGATTACTAATAAAAACACAAAGTGTGATTTTGAAATAAATGGTTATCCACTTATTTATCAAGGAGCAAAAGCTATAATGATTACCCTTCGCGATTTGTCTGAACGTAAGGAAATGGAGAAGAAAGTATTACATTCTGTTATTCAGACAGAGGAGAAAGAGCGTAGGCGTTTTGCACAAGAGCTTCACGATGGAATAGGACCTTTGTTATCTACCACCAAATTGTATCTTCAATGGTTTAATAAGCCAAACTTAAAAATGGATAAAAATGTGATTATCGCCAAGATGGAGGAAACACTTGAAGAGACCATTAATAGTTTACGTGAGATATCTAATAATATAAGCCCTAATACCTTAATGAGCTTTGGGTTAAATACTGCTCTAAAAACGTTTGTTAATCGCATTCGCAATGTCTCAGATATCACAATTAGATATACTGATAACTTGACTTTGAAGTTGAAGCCTGAACTGGAAGTGACCGCATATAGACTTATTTGTGAATGTTTAAATAACTCCCTTAAACATTCAGAAGCCAGTGTGATTGAATTGTCTGTTTTTAATGAGGAAGATGTTTTCTATATTAATTATCAAGACAATGGAGTAGGGTTTGAACCAGAATCAGTAATGGCTAAAGCAAATGGTACAGGCTTGTTAAATATGAAAACAAGGGTACAATCCATGGGGGGGCAAATAGATGTTCAATCGTCTCAAGGTCATGGCACTGTTATTACAGTGAAAGTTGAAATGAAATAAGAAATACTTAAAAATAAAGAACATGAAAAAGATTACCATTTTTTTAGTTGATGATCACCTTATTTTTAGGGAAGGGCTTAGGAATTTAATTGAGATTGAAGGCATTGGTGACGTGGTTGCAGAGGCTGGTAATGGACAGGAGTTTTTAGATAAACTAGAAAATGTGAATCCAGACCTTGTTTTGATGGATATTTCGATGCCTGTGATGAACGGTATTGAAGCCTCGCAAAAAGCCATTGAGAAATATCCTGAACTAAAAATTATGGCTTTGTCTATGAATGGGGATGAAGGCTATTATTATAAGATGATTGAAGCTGGGGTGAAGGGGTTCTTACTAAAGGATAGTGGAATAAAGGAAATTGAACGGGCTATCTATACGGTAGTCGATGGGGATAGTTATTTTTCTAATGAGCTGTTGAGGCGTATTATAACTAATTTGAAAAACCCAGTTAACAAAAGTGGGGATGATAAAGATTTACTCTCTAAGCGTGAAATAGAAGTGTTAGTTGAAATCTGTAACGGTTTAACAAATGATGAGATAGCAGATAAGTTATTTATTAGTTCTCAAACCGTTAAAGGTCATAGAAGCAGCTTGTTGTCAAAAACTAATTGTAAAAACAGTGCTAGTTTAGTGATGTACGCTATTAAAAATGAATTTGTAACGCTTTAGTAATTCTTATTAGATCACTTTTATAACCTAATTGTTGCTCATGATTACCCAAGAGACACTCCATAATTGGACAGAACAATTGTTAATGCTTAAGCAATTAAGCAAGGCTTCTGCTGTATATATAGCAAGTGTAGAAGGGACAATAGGTAAAGTTAAGGTTAGTACAGAGGATCAGGCGCCTTATTTAGTAAATACTCGTATTGATAGTGTCTTGTTTAAAACAAACAGCGGGGAGGTTCATGACTATATTGGTGAACATGGTGAACCTATTTTAGTTTCGCAATTGGGTTTTGTAAACAACGAAAGGTGGGGTGTATTAGTGGTTGTTGGCTCTGTGGATGTAGGTTTAGATGATGATGTACAGCGCTTTGTTTTAAATGTTAAGCAAACCATTTGCGATCAATTACAATTAAACTTATGCGACTCGATAGATACTTTGCGAAAAAGTATTGCCATGAATTATTTTCTCCAATCGGTAAATGGGGTGCCTTGGCGTTTAAACTACGAAGAACAAGTGTTTATTTATTTGGGTAATCAGTCGCAGGTTATCTTGGGTTACTCTCATGATGAGTGGCGGGAACTTTCTGATTGGTCAAAAGCGGTTTTTGCTGAAGATAGACAATTAGCTCTTGATTATTATTCTAATCCAACTACTAACGGTAATAAACCCATTGAATATCGGTTGCTTAAAAAGGATGGTTCAGTCATCTGGATTAAAGATTTAGTGAATGTGGTTTATGATAATGACAAACGGGTAGCTGAGTTGTTTGGTTTGATGCTTAATATCACAGAATTAAAGGAGAAGGAGCTAACTTTAGTTGCATTAAATGAAAAAGTTGAATTCGAAAAGCAAATCTTTCAAACCTTTATAGATGCTATTCCGGCCTTTATTTTTATGAAAGATTTAGAGGGGCGACTGCTCATTGCCAATAAATACTACAATCAGTTTTTTAATCAGCCCGAGGGTGTTTTTGTGGGGCGTAAAATAAATGAGTTCTTTACTCATCAGTTGAGCGAGGAGTTAAGAGACAGAGAATTAGCTGTGGTGAATAATAAAGAGACCGTTAATTTTGAATTTTGTACCACTTCTCCATCAGGCCAAAAACATTGGTTTACAACCACTCGGTTTCCCATGTTTGATGCTCAAAATGAGGTGTATGCAGTTGGAGGTTCTTCGTTTGATATTACTTTACAGAAGGAAAATGAGCAACGTATCATCACATTAAATAATCAATTAAAGCATATTTTGCAGGCTACTGATACCATCCTCACCATGTGTGATGAAAATGGTCAGGTGTATTACAATAGTCACGAGGTATTAGAGGGTGAGAATGAATTGGGGTATCTTCCTTATTCTGATTCTATGTCAGGTAATGTTACTGAAGGAAGGAAAAAATCAACTTTCTTTTATGAGTCTTTAGAGCCTCAGAAAAAGACTTTTCAGGTAACAGCTATTCCTTTTTGTACCGAAAATGGATCTTGGCATACCGCAGAGGTACATGTTGATATCACCCAACGTAATGAGATCGATCAAGAAATGTCTAAGTTACGTGATCAGTTAGAGATTGCTATAAATGCAGGTCAAATAGCCTATATAGAGTGGGATATAAAAGATCATACCTTTAAAACAAATGCGTACCTTAAAAATATTATAGGATTTGATTTAGGTGCCACAAAACCTAACTCTCCATGGCTTTTGTCTCGTGTACATCCCGAAGATGTTGATGGATTAAAGGAGTTGATACGTGCTGTTTTTGCTTTAGAAGTTAAGGAGTTAAAGTTCGATTTTAGATTCTTAAATGCCAATCAGCAATACAATTGGCTGCACTTTAATGGTAGGGTGTCTAAAGAAGATTCTGAGTTTAATCCAATGGCAATTAGTGGGGTGCTTCATGATATTACCATGCATAAAAAACTACTAAATGATTTAATGGTTGAGCGTAATAATTCGCAAATGGCTAATCAAGCAAAGACCATTTTCTTGTCTAATATTTCGCATGAAATACGTACGCCGATGAATGCTATTATTGGATTCTCAGATTTGTTAAGTAAGTTTATTCAAACGCCCCCCCTCAATAGTTACCTTGATTCCATAAAATCAAGTGGTAAAATGTTATTATCACTTATTAATGATTTGTTAGATGTGTCGAAGATTGAAGCTGGTAAAATGCAACTAAAAGCTGAAGATGTGAATTTGGCAGATTTAATAAAAGAAATTGTCCAATCTTTTGAGTTAATTGTTCGTAACAAAAGCATTACATTAAATACGATAGAACCTCAAACCTTTCCAACTTTCATAAAGGTTGATTCATTACGCGTTCGACAAATCATACTCAATTTAGTAAATAATGCAGTTAAGTTCACCCACAAAGGTGGTGTTACTATTGCTTATAGTTTTCAGTCGTATACCGAGTCTAATTTAGGCTCGTTAACCATTACAGTTACTGATACCGGCATAGGAATTAATAAAGAGAAACAGAAATTTATTTTTGATTCGTTTTTTCAAGACGAAACGCTTGATACCAAAAAATACGAAGGAACTGGTTTGGGATTATCCATTATTAATAAGTTGGTGGGTATTATGAATGGTAAAATATCACTAAATAGTAAAGTGGGTGAAGGAAGTAGCTTTTCTGTTTTTCTGCCTAGTATTCAAGTCTCTGATTCGGAGTACGAAAAACAATACGATAAATCGTATGACCCCCTAGGTTTTAATGGGGAGGTGGCTTTAATCGTTGATGATATAGAGTCTAATCGTCGTGTTTTAAGTGTGTATGTGAGTAAAATGAACCTTCAATACATTATTGCTTGTAGCGGAGAGGAAGCCATTGCTTTAGCAAAAGAGCATCTGCCCGATATCATACTTATGGATATACGCATGCCAGTGATGGATGGGTTCGAAACACTTCAGCACATAAAGGCAGATGAAGACTTACGTAACATTCCAACAATCGCCATTTCGGCCTCTAGTCTTAACGATGAGGTAAATAAAATTTTTAAGGCTGGTTTTGATAGTTTTATTGCTAAGCCTGTATTGGAGAATACCTTAAAAGCTGAGATAGCTAAGTTTTTACGGATTAACCATCCAAGCCCAAGTGATGAGGAGCAGGAGGTAGATGTTAAGTATTTTAAAAATTTATCAGAACAAGATAAATCTCAAATTAATAGTGTTTTTATAAGTACTATTATTCCCTTATGGCAACAGCTTGTCACTATTCAACCATCTGAAACCTTAGCATTGTTTTCGCAGGAATTAAAGAAATTGACAGCACAGTTTGAGTGGACTGATCTAGATAAGTATCAGAAGACACTAGATGTATCAATTCAATCTTTTGATTTCGAGTCGATTCAGAAGCTTATTTTGCGTTTTACCGAATTAATAGATCAAACTAGTGAATGAACTAAATTAAATAACAAACCAACTTAACCTATACGTATGAAATACAGAGTTCTAATTGTGGATGATAATCCAAAAAACTTACAAATAGCAGCAGCTACCTTAGATGAAAATAACTATCAAGTCGAAGTGGCTTTGAATGGCAAAGCGGCTCTGTCGTGGCTCGAACGATCTAAATTTGATGTGATATTATTAGATGTGATGATGCCCGACCTGGATGGTTACGAAACTTGCAAAGCCATTAAAAGTAATCCATCTAATGCGAATGTTCCAATAATATTTCTTACAGCCCGGCATGATATTGCAAGTATGACAGCTGGTTTTCTGGCTGGCGGGGTTGATTACATAACCAAACCCTTTAATACCGAAGAGTTGTTAGCTCGCTTAGCTACTCACATTGAACTTAAAGTAGCAAAAGAAACACTCTTGGATGTGAACCGTTGGTTGGAAGAAGAAGTAGCCATGAAAACCGCCGAACTGAAAGAAGCTAATGCAACTCTTGAAAAGGCCAATAGTGAGTTGTTAAAACTAGATCAATCAAAAAATGACTTTTTAAAAGCCATTAGTCATGAAATTAGGACGCCTCTCAATGGTATTGTAGGGGCAATGAATTTACTGAAAAATAGTAAATCAGATCCATTCTTTGAAGAAGTAATGGCGGTTATGGATGTTTCGGTAAGTAACTTAGAGAAGTATTCTTATGCGGCGCTTCAGATTGCTAATCTGCAATTGCGCGGTGAAGATTCATTAGGCTTTCAGATGGTTGATTTAGTGGCTTTAAGTAATGCTTGTTTAGGTAATTTAGAGCATAAAGCACAAACCGTTAATACAAAGTTGAGCATTACTTCTAAATGTGATGAGGCTTTTGTAATGGCTGATTTTAATTATTTGCAAAATGCTATTAATGCTTTGCTAGATAGCGCTTTGATTTTCACTCCGTCGGGCACGATCACACTTAGTGTTGAAGAAAATGCGATGTCCTATAAGTTGAGTCTAGAAGATGATGGATCTCTATTCGCAGACACAGAGGTGTCTCATTTTTTTGATTCTATTAATAATCAAAACTATCAGTTTAAACGCAATAATGCCATGGAATTGTATCTAGCGAAGATGATTATTCAATTGCATAACGGCTCACTTTCACTACAAAACAAGCCAACACAAGATGGAACGTTAATCATTGTAACTCTACCCAAACCAATTTTGGAAGTATAGTGTCGTTGGCTCACCTCTAAAATCTTAAAGTAAATGAAAAGTGTTATTTCACGCACAAATTGGTTAAATATAGCGGTTGCAACGGTGTTTTTGATGGTTGTAAGTGTTTTTTTGTATGCGTATTTTAATTATACTCAAAAATTTAGTGACTTAACTGCAGCAACAAAGTACATGGCGACAAATAGTGAGATGTTAAGTTGTATGGAGGGGTTGAAATACCAGGAGGAGGTGTTAAGTAACGCGGCTTATTTGTATGTATATACAGGTGATTCCATTTGGCATAATAAATACAGCGCAGGAGTTTCAATACTAAACCAAATGTGTTTTTCATCTATTGGAGCGCGTGGGTCTGCTTTGCCTATTGTACAAAGTATAAAAGACAGTGTATTCCCTGCTTTGACAGCGATTCAAGATTCTGCATTTATGTTGTATCAGCAAGGATTTAAAAAGGATGCTTTGGAAGTACTTAATAATTCTGTTTATGTCCAGAAAAAAAAGGATTTCTTTAACCAGGTTCAGTCTTTTATAGATCGTACAGATGAGAGTATGCTTGCTAATAGTGGACTGTCTCGTAGCTTAATAACTAGTTTTGAGGATGTTTCTAGGAGTTTTACCGTTTCTGCAATGGTGGTTAGTCTACTTCTTTTAGTATTTGCATTTTATTTATTAGCACTGTTTAAAAAGTTAAAACAGCTGAATAGGCAAGCTGTTCAGCAGAAAGAGACTATAGAACTTAATAACGTGCATTTGCAGCAGCAAAACAATGTGTTATTGTCGTTGAAAGAAGACCTTAGGTTTAGTAACGAGGAATTAATCGATAGAAATAGCAAACTTGAAGAGAGTGAGCAGGAATTACATGCTGCTAATGCTGAATTGTTAGTAGCAGAAGAGGAATTGCGTTCTAATATGATGGATCTTTTGGCGCAAAAGCAAGAGCTAGAACGTAGTGAGGATCGGTTTAAAATGTTATCGGCTCTTACTTTTGAAGGGATTCTGGTTCATGAGAAAGGTATTGTGATTGATGTGAATGAGTCGTTGTGCCGTCTTTCGGGATATAGTAGAGAGGAGTTGCTGGGCAAAAATGCCATTGAATTATTAGCTTCAGAGAACGATAAGGAATTTGTGTATAAGCATGTAGAGAGTAATAATCCAGATAGTTATGAAACAGAGGGGGTTACTAAGCAAGGGGCGTTGTTTCATGCAGAAATATACAGTAAAAAAGTAACTTATAAAGACAAGGAGGTTCGTGTAGCTGCTATTAGAGATATTTCCTTACGCAAAGCTTTAGAAGTAGAGCGAGGAATTATTGAGCAAAAGTTTAAACAATTGTTTAATAATATGACCTCTGGTTTTGCTCTACATAAAATGATTTACGATCATAAGGGAGTTGCTGTTGATTATGAGTTTGTGGAAGCTAATCCTGCTTATGAACGACTAACTGGTTTAAAAGTGTGTGAGATTTTAGGTAAAACAGGAACATCTATTTTTCCAGAAACCGAAAATTATTGGATTGACATGGGGCACGAGGTGGCATCAACAGGTAAAGCCCGCCATTTTCATAGCTACGATAAAGAATTAGGTAAATATTTTAATACTTATCTATTCTGTCCGCAAAAAGGTTTTTTTGCTATTACGTTTGATGATATCACCGAACAAAAGTTAGCTGAAGATAAAATTCATTTTCAACAATCAGCTTTACAATCTATTATACACCAAACAGCCAATGTTGTTGGACAGGAGTACTTTTCTAACCTTGTCTTAGTTTTGAATAGGGTATTACATGCTGATTATACATTTATTGGTTTGTTGGATGATAAAAGTCGTGTAACTACAGTTGCTCTGTGTGATCAAGAACAGATTGTTGAAAACATTACGTATCATCTTGAAGATACTCCATGCGAACATGTGGTTAATAAGAAGACATGTGTGTTTGATAAAAATGTGAGTTTATTGTTTCCTAAGGATACTCTACTTGTTGAAATGGGTATAGAAGGGTATGTTGGAACTCCTATTTTTAACAAGAAGGGTGAAGGCATCGGTGTTATTGTTTCTTTGTTTAAAGATGCAATTGAAGACCACCACTTTGTTACATCCATTTTTGAGCTGTTTGCGATTAATATAGGGAATGAAATTGAACGGATTGAAGCGGAGAATGCCATCCGAGAAAGTGAAGAGCGTTTTGATTTGGCACTTAAAGGTACTAATGATGGATTGTGGGATTGGAATTTAAAGTCAGGTTTAGTTTATTTCTCGCCACGATGGAAAGCTATGTTAGGGTATGCCGATTCGGAACTTATCAATGAGCTTGATACATGGAAAAACCTAGTGCATAAGGATGAGTTGCCTGAGGTAATGGAGAAGGTTGAGCGATTTATTCTTGGGGAGATTAATCATTACGAGGTTGAGTTTAGGATGCAGCATAAAAATGGTTCTTTTGTGCCTATTTTATCTCGTGGTTTATTAATGAGAGATGTGGATGGTAAGGCTAATCGTATCATAGGTACTCACTTAGATTTAACCGAACGCTATGAAGCTGAACGTCTTTTAAAAGAACAGTTAGATAATTATTTGGCCTTAAATGAAGAGTATATTGCCATAAATGCTGAGTTGCATAATAAGAATAGTGAGTTGCTGGCTGTAGAAGAAGAATTAAGAGCTAGTAACGAAGAATTGTATAATAAAAATGAACTGTTAATAACCAGTGAAGAGCGCTTTCGTTTGTTGTTTAATAATATGATTGAGGGCTTTGCCTTACATGAGATTGTTCTTGATGATCATGATAAACCTATCGATTATATATATAGGGAAGTGAATAGAACGTTTGAAGAGCGCACTGGATTAAAAAGAGAACAGGTTCTTGGTAAGAGGGCTTTAGAATTGTTCCCAAATACAGAACTAGAGTGGATAACTCAATTTGGAGAAGTAGCCATTACAGGAAAATCGCTGCGTGTTGTAAACTATTCTGTAGAATTTGATCGCTATTACGACACGCAAATATATTCACCTAAACGTGGGTTTTTTGCATCTATATTTAATGATATAACTGAAAAGATACAGGCTGAAAAAGCACTTAAGCTAAGTGAAGAGCGGTTTGATTTAGCTATACAAGGCACTAATGATGCTTTGTGGGATTGGGATATTGAAAATAATGTTGTCTTTTATTCGGAACGGTGGAAAACCATGCTAGGATATGAGGTCTACGAATTAGAGGATACCTTTGCTCAGTGGGAAAAATTAACCTATCCTGATGATGTTGGAGAGGCATCACAACGCATTGATGAATTCTTGAAAAGTGATAAAATAAAATTTGAGTCTGAGTTTAGAATGATTCATAAAGATGGCCATACAGTGCCCATTTTATCGCGGGGGCATGCGTTGCGTGATACAAAAGGGAATGCTATTCGGTTTGTGGGTATGCACATGGATTTAACAGAGCGTTACAAAGCTGAAGCAGCCTTAAAACAGCAAATAGAT
Source organism: Bacteroidales bacterium (assembly GCA_003251015.1). Lineage (GTDB taxonomy): Bacteria > Bacteroidota > Bacteroidia > Bacteroidales > Marinilabiliaceae > SZUA-582. The sequence goes on along the minus strand of QKIO01000148.1, from coordinate 4,795 downwards.
AAGTTTCAAGCCTTAAACGAAGATTATCAATTAACCAACGAAGTGTTAAATCATCATAAAAACAATCTTGAGGGTTTAATTGAAACGAGAACAAAGGAGTTGCAATTGGCAAAAGAAAAAGCCGAAGTGGCCAGTATGGCAAAAAGTGAATTCATCTCTAATATGAGTCATGAATTGCGAACGCCATTGAATGCTATTTTAGGTTATGCTCAAATCATTCGTAAAGAGTCTAATATTACCCTCAAGCAAAAGAATAATCTACAAACTATCTACCTAAGTGGTCAGCATCTGCTTGACCTTATTAACGATATCCTCGATTTTGGCAAAATAGAAGTATCAAAACTTCATCTTGAAAAATCGGAGTTTCTACTGTCTGAGGTTTTTCGTTCGGTTATTGAAATAACAAAAATTAAGGCCGAGGAGAAAGACTTGTATTTAAATTATGAAGCCAACTCAACTGTTAACTCATTAGTGTATGGTGATCCACGTCGACTGAAACAGGTTTTTATAAACCTTTTGGCAAATGCTGTTAAGTACACTAAAAAGGGGGGAGTGAATGTGATAGTCAAGATACTCCATGGGAAGGTTAATTACCTTCATGTAACAGTCTCTGATAGTGGTGTTGGAATTACAAAGGATGATTTAGAACGAATTTTTGAGCCTTTTACACAAGCTACAGGAGATAAAAACTTTGTTGAGGGGACAGGCCTTGGATTGCCCATCACCAAAAAATTGGTAGAGCTTATGGACGGCCATCTTACCGTGGAGAGTATACCCAATGTAGGGAGCAAGTTTTTTGTGAAAATTCCTATTGAATTAAGTCATCAGCAAGTGCTTTATAATGACTTGCAGAGCGTTACATTTGTTGGGTACGAGGGTGAGCGCAAAAAAATATTGCTTGTAGATGATAACGCTGATAACTTACTTATGCTTGTGGATTTGTTAGAGCCACTGGGGTTTGTGGTTAGTCAGGCCAATTGCGCTACCGATGGGTTGAAATTGGCTAAAAGTATCAAGCCTGATCTTATATTATTGGATTTTTTAATGCCTGACCTAAATGGATTAGAGTTTATTAATTATGTTAGAGCAGATAAGGCTTATCCCGAATTCAAAATTATTGGTCTATCTGCCACAGTAACCAATAAAAGTCAGAAAAACTTATTTGTAGAGTCTTGCCATGATTTCTTATATAAACCGGTAGATCATGAATTGTTATTAGGTAAAATAAAGGTGTTGTTGGGTGTGGATTTTGTTGTGAAACAAAATGTTACGCCTCCAAAGGAGGGTCTTGTTTATCCGACGCATGATGTATTATTACACCTCACTAATCTAGCAGAGGCAGGTGCCTTTATAGAAATTGAAGAAGTGCTTATTGCCCTAGAAGACCCATCATTCAAAGGTTTTGTAGATGTGGTTAGTCAAGCTGTTAGTCGATATGACGATGAAGCAATAATAAAAATATGTAAAGCCTCAAAAAATTAATTGTTATGGAATTAAATGCACTAAAAATACTTATTGTTGATGATACGCCTGCTGTTATTGACGTTATTAAAGATGCGTTAATACCAGAGAATTATCAGATTGCCGTTGCAAACTCCGGAGAAAAAGCGCTAAGTAAAATTGAGAAGATAAAACCAGACATCGTTCTGTTAGATATATTGATGCCAGGCTTGGATGGGTATGACACCTGTTTACAAATTAAAAAGCTGCCGTCTTGTGCCGACTTGCCAATAATTTTTATTTCAGCACTTTCAGAATCCTTTGATAAGGTAAAGGCTTTTAATGCAGGTGGTGTAGATTACATTACAAAACCTATTCAACGCGAAGAGCTTCTGGTTCGAGTTAAGATGCATCTTCAAAGTGCTATTAATCAGCGAAATATTAAAGAGCTAAATGCCTTGCTGGAAGAAAAGGTAAAACTACGTACCGAAAGTTTAGAAGATAGCAACAAAGCCTTGCTCGTCAAAAATGAAGAGTTGGTACAAGTGACCGATCAACTTAAAGAGGCAATAAAAAGAATTGATTTAGTCATTGAAGGCGCAGATGTAGGAACGTTTGAATTACAGCTAGCATCTGGCTTAATTGTAAGAAATGATTTAGCATCTCGTATGATTGGTTATCAGCTGCAAGAGCTGGGAGATACCAATGACTTTTGGTTTTCGTTAATTCATCCTGAAGATTGTGATCGGGTAATGGCGGTTTGTCATAGCTTAAAAGATATTGGGCATGATGGGTTTAATGTATCCTATCGGATTAAGCATAAGTTGGGTCATTGGGTTTGGCTTCGTACGAAAGGAAAAATAACAGAATGGGATGACTCTTGTTGTCCATTGGTGGTTAGTGGTGTTTTTATTGATGTTACTGCTGAGAAATCTGTTGAAATAGCTTTAAAACACAGTGAAGAACGGTTTAAGATCCTTTCAGAATCAACTCACGAAGGCATTCTAATTCATCAAAATGGTGTGATAGTTAATGCTAATAAAGCATTGGCTGTCATTATGGGATACCAATCTGAGGAAGATATTTTAGGTCAGCCGCTTCCTTTACATCTTGTTTCTGATCAAAGCTTAGGTATGGTTAAAGATTATATTAGTAAACAATATAATGGAAAATACGAAGTAGAGGTTAAGCGCAGAGATGGTGTGTTGATTGATTGTGAGTTCGAGACCAGTGATTTGGCTTTCCAAAATAATTTGTTTAGAGTTGTTGCTATTCGTGATATCACCGAACGCAAGCAAAATAAAGCCATTGCCGAAGCTCGTTTGTCAATATTAGACAATTATGGATCCTACACCATTCATCAGATATTGATAAAGGTGTTAGAGGAGATGGAGAAAATAACTAAAAGTATAGTGGCTTATTGTCATTTCGTGGATGAGAGTTTAAAGGTGATACAGGTGCAAACTTGCTCAGAACAAACACTAAAATTCTCCTGTTATGCCGATGAGGTTGGTAAGGCTTATCCTATTTCTGATTCCCCCATATGGGCTAAATGTATTAAGACTCGTAAAGCAGTTGTAGAGACTGATGTGTTGTTGTTAAAGCATATTTTTGGTTTGCCGCCTGATTTAAAGCCTTTAGAGCAGGAGCTTGTTTGGCCAATCATTCGAAGTGGAAAGGTTGTGGCTATAATAGGCGTGGCAGATAAGAATAGCGCTTATACTGCTCGCGATATTGAAGTGGTTAGTCAATTGGCTGAAATTGCATGGGATATAATAGAACGTAAGCAAGCTGAAGAAGCTCTTAAAACGAGTCAGCAAAAATATCGTTTTGTGTTTGAGAATGCATCTGTGGGTATGTCAATCACCGATTTCAAGACTGGAGTCCTCTTAGATGTAAATCAGTTTATGTTAGATAAATTAGGTTATGATTACGATGAAGAATTGCAAAAGGGTGGTTTAGCTATAAATTATCATCTTAAACCTGAATTGCGAGCTGAGTTAATGGAGCGTTTAGAACGATATGGGCGTGCCAATATGGATATTCCGCTCTTAAAGAAAGATAAAACACCACACTGGTTTTCGGTTTCTTATTTTCTAAATCGGAAACAAGGCACAATTGAAACGTTTTTGGTTGATATTGATGAAAAACGGAAAGCAGAACAAGGACTTAAAGAAAGTGAAAATCGTTTTAAAACTATCTTTCAGAAGAGTAAAACAGTGATGTTATTGATTAATCCCCAAGCTCAAATTATTGTTGATGCTAATGATGCGGCACTTGATTTTTATGGTTATAATAGGGATGAGTTTCAGAATAAATCGGTGCTTGAAATTGCAGATTTGAATAGCAATCAGGTGAAGAGTAATGCAGCAAAGGCTGCTGCTGAGTTGCAAAATCACTTCGAAGTGATTCATGTGCTTAAATCTGGAGCGAAGCGTAATGTGGATGTATATGCCACGCCAGTGGAGATAGACAACCAAGTCTTATTATATGCTATTGTGATCGACCGAACAAAAGAGATGCAAGCACATATTGAATTAGAGCGTATTAATAGACGTTTCTTAGGATTAGAAAATATTATACATCGTAGTTCTCATTCTATTAATGATTTGTTGGATTATGCCTTACAAGAGACTATTGATTATACGCAAAGTGATATTGGCTGTATTTATCATTATGATGAATTATCAAACTTATTTTTGTTGAATAATTACAGCGACACCATAGCTTTATCTCATCAGGCGCAAATAGACAGTGTTGATAAGTTGGATTGTCTAAGTCGCGCTGTTCTTGAGAAGCAGGCGGTGATAGTTAATGAGCCTGACATAAATTACGCTTTTGTAAATGTAAAATTGGGTAATGATTACTTATATAAATCGGTATCTATTCCCGTTATTATTAACGATAAAGTAGTGGCAGTGGTGTGGTTAGGTAGTAAGACTCGTACTTACACTTTGTTTGATGGCCAGCAAATTGCTTTGTTATTAGAAACAACTTGGATATTGGTTGAAAAACAAAAGTTGCAAGATAAGAGTACATACTCTACTCATGTAATTAACGTTTAATTAAAATAGGGTCGTTGTTCGTTTGATTTGTATTCTCAAAGTGGACAAGCTTTTATAGAATCCTTATTTGTTTTTTGATTCAATGTGCACCTTTGTATTCCCTCTATCTGGAATAGGAGCAATTGACTGGATAAGGAGTTAAGATTTACATGATTTATCACATGAGTTATATAAAGGATGCCCAGTACGTCAAGTTTTGCGCCTATGGATTTTTTAAAAACCTACGTTTTTTCGACCCGTTTCTCCTGCTTTTCTTTTTAAGCAAAGGATTAAATTATGTTGAAATAGGT
>QKIO01000157.1 GCA_003251015.1 Bacteroidales bacterium | reverse complement strand
TGATGTTAATATTGCAGAACTAGTTGAACATCATAAAAAAAGCAAGAAGTTGTTAACTGTCACAGCTCATAAACCTCAAGGTAAGTTTGGATCATTAGAGATATCTGATAGTGGAGACGTAACAGCTTTTACAGAAAAGCCTGCTGGTGATGGTATGTGGATTAACGCAGGGTTCTTTGTTTGTCAGCCGGAGGTGTTTGATTATATTAATGAAGGCGATAAAACTATTTTTGAACGCAACCCATTGGAGCAAATTGCATCTAAAGGGGAGATGACGTCTTTTAAGCATAGAGGTTTTTGGAAACCTATGGATACCTTGCGTGATAATACAGAATTAAATGAGATGTGGGATAAGGAAACTGCACCTTGGAAAATTTGGGAATAATGGCTTTAGATACTTTTAATGGATTTTATAAAGATAAAACTGTTTTAGTTACTGGACATACAGGATTTAAAGGATCTTGGTTATGTATTTGGTTGCTTGAAATGGGCGCAAAAGTTATTGGTCTTGGTCTAGATCCCTATACAGAAAAGGATAATTTTGTTTTGTCTGGTTTAAGCTCAAAAATGACTGACATTAGAGGCGATATTAGAGATATTAGCCTAGTTAAGAAAGTAATGAACGATTATAAACCTGATATCGTTTTTCATTTAGCTGCACAACCCTTAGTTCGTTTATCTTACGATATCCCAGTAGTGACCTATGAGGTTAATGTGATGGGTACCATACACGTGCTTGAAGCAATTCGCACTTGTGAGAGTGTTAAGGTAGGTGTGATGATTACGACTGATAAATGCTACGAGAATAAAGAGCAAATTTGGGGCTATCGTGAAAATGAAGCCATGGGAGGTCATGATCCTTATTCTTCATCAAAGGGAGCTGCTGAAATAGCAATAGCTTCTTGGCGAAATTCTTTTTTTAACCCCAGTCATTATGAAATGCATGGCAAGTCCATTGCTAGTGCTCGTGCAGGCAATGTTATTGGTGGCGGAGATTGGGCTAAAGATCGAATCATTCCAGATTGTATAAAGGCTATAGAGAGTGGACAAACTATTGAAATAAGAAGCCCCAAAGCCATTCGTCCTTGGCAACATGTTTTAGAGCCTTTGTCGGGCTACTTGTTATTAGCAAGTAAAATGTGGTTTGAACCAACCAAGTATTGCGAGGGATGGAATTTTGGACCTAATGCTGATTCGATAGCTACCGTGTGGGATGTAGCTACTGAGGTTGTGAAGTGTTATGGTAAAGGCGAATTAAAAGATACTTCAAATCCGAATGATTTGCACGAAGCAAAATTGCTGATGTTGGATGTGAGTAAAGCTAAGTGGCAATTAGGATGGAAGCCTCGATTTACATTCGAACAAGCTATCTCAGAAACCACATCTTGGTATCGCGATTATAAGAAAAAGGATGCAAATCAAATGGTTTGTGAAAGTATAATATCTTTACAAAAAGTTAAATGAAGGTATTATTAACTGGAGCAACCGGGTTTATAGGATCTCATATTGGCAAACAACTTGCATTAGCGGGGCATCAAATAATCGGATTAAAACGTAACAGCTCATCACTTATTAATACATCTGGGTTTAGTGCTGTCACAGAATGGGTTAATCAAGATGAATTAGACTGGGTTTATAAAGTAAATGCTCATAAGCCTGAGGTAATTATCCATTCTGCTTGGATAGGCGTCGAATCTTCGTTTAGAGATGATCTTAAGAATCAAGTTAAAAATATTGATTTGCTTGTCGATTTGCTTGGTATCGCGAAGCAATGCCAAGTGACTAAGTTTATTGGTTTTGGTTCTCAGGCTGAGTTTGGTAATGTCGAAGGTGTAATAAATGAACAAACTCCTTGCGATCCCGTTTCTTCATATGGTGCGGTAAAGGTTGCTAGTCGTGATTTGGCAAAAGCTTTTTGTAAGCAAAATGAAATTACTTTTATTTGGTTACAGTTATTTTCTTTTTTTGGAGAAGGAGAGAGTTCTAATTGGTTAATACCATCCATGATTCGGAAAGTGCAAGAACAGGAAAGTATCGATTTAACGCTTGGGGAACAGGTTTATAGTTATTTATATATTGATGATTTTGCTCGTAAGATTAATAAAATTATACTTTCTAATATTCAATCGGATTCGTTTGTTATTTCATCGGATTTAACGATTAGTATCCGGAGTTTGGTGGAGAGTATTAGGGATAGAGTTAATTCTAATTGCAAACTCAACTTTGGTGCCTTGGATTATAGGCCTAATCAATCTTTTATGATAAAGGGCGACTCTACCAAGTTTGAAAGTGTTTTCGGTAAATTACGAGTGACAGATTTTAATCTAGCTCTAGAAAATACAATTCAATATTATATTAAATAAATTCACATGATAAAGTCATCAGATTATTTAGTGCGCTTTTTATCATCCAAAAAAATTGAATATGTTTTTGGATATATAGGGGGTATGGTTACTCATATCGTAGATTCGATTTATCAAAATGATGATGTTGAGTTTATACAAGTTTATCATGAACAAACAGCCGCAATTGCTGCGGAAGGATATGCTAGAGAAACCGGAAAAACAGGTGTTGCACTTGTTACTAGTGGACCCGGTGTAACTAACTTAATGACTGGTATTGCAAACGCATATTTTGATTCGATCCCAGTTATATATATAACAGGTCAGGTTAATACAACAGAGATTAAATACGATAAACCAATTCGACAACAGGGGTTTCAAGAAATGGATGTTGTTGCCATGGTTAGTTCTGTTACGAAATACGCTAAATTAGTAGATAGGGTTGAAGATTTACCTTATGAATTAGAGAAGGCTTTTCAGATTGCTAATACGGGTCGTAAAGGACCTGTTGTTTTGGATATTCCTATGAATATTCAGAGAATGGAAGTAGATGAGTCTGTTATTAATTCATTTTCTGTAGATAAAACCTTTTCCAATTTCTCAGATTGGGATAGTATTAGAGAATTAATTCAGAATTCGCAGCGTCCTATTTTTCTGATAGGTGGCGGGTGCAACTCTGAATCTACCAAAGCATTATTGTCGGGCATAATAGAAAAGTATAACATTCCATTTGTGACCTCTTTGATGGGCAAAGGTCTTTTCGACGAGAAAAATCCTAACTATGTGGGGCTTATTGGTAGTTATGGAAATAGATGTGCCAACATGACTGTGCCTCATAGTGATTTAATTATTGCCCTAGGTACTCGTTTAGATACAAGACAAACGGGAGCCATGATTGATGGGTTTTTAAAGGATGGAAAAATTATTCATGTTGATATTGATAATGCTGAACTTACGAATCATCGTTTAGAAAATCGCATGAACGTTTTGTGTGACGTTTCCTGCTTTCTTGAAAGTGTCTTCAACGTGCCTTTAGAGATCAATAGTAATAACCATTGGAAGGATTATATTTCTTATCTTAAAGATAACTACAACCAAGAGAAAGAAATTGAGCGCTTTGTCGAAAATAAAGCACCGTACCAGTTTATGAAGCTCTTGGATAAGCATGCAACAGATGATACCATTTATACAGCTGACATAGGTCAAAATCAAATGTGGGCTGCACAAACTTTAAGCATAAAAGAAAATCAACATTTTTTTACTAGTGGAGGGCATGCGCCAATGGGTTATTCTCTCGCGGCAGCTATCGGCGCTTCATTCGGGGGGCTCCATAAACGAGTCTTTGCAATTTGTGGTGATGGGGGGTTTCATATTGCGACTCAGTCCCTGATGTTGATTTCTCAGTATAATTTACCAATACTTGTTTTCGTTTTCAATAATAGTTCTTTAGGAATGATTACTCAGTTTCAGGAATTATACTTTGGAAATAGGCTTGCAGGAACAGTAAAGAGTGGCGGTTATTTGGTTCCTAATATAGAACAGATGGCATCCTCTTATAATTTGCCATATAAAAAGTTAAGCATTTCATCACTTGAAGATAGTGATGCGATTGAACAGACTTTCTTGATGAGAAATGGTGTTGTGGAGTTACAGATAGATGGGTTGACCAAGGTTTCTCCTAAGTTAGAGTTTAATCGTCCCATAGATCAGCCAAGTCCATACCTTTCTGATAGTGAACAGTTTGATGTTAATTTACACTGTAGAATAAGGGGTGATGAATTTTAATAGAATAAAAGTTTTTTTTGTAGAATTATTAAAGAAAGATTTGTTTAGAGCATCTTCAATGATGGCTCTTTCTTCTGGCATTACCGCTCTTTCACGATTTCTTTTGGTAATCATATTGGCACGGTATTTCACATCAGA
>QKIO01000286.1 GCA_003251015.1 Bacteroidales bacterium | reverse complement strand
CCAGTATAACCCAGAGATTATTTTCCTAGAAGCATCTGGTTTGGCCGACCCAATTAGTATTGTAGAGTTACTTCAAACATCATCCCTAAAAGATAAAATCACTCTCGATAAAATCATTAGTTTGGTGGATGCCCCTAATTTCTTTCGTGGTCTGAGAGGTTTGGTGCGTTTCAAACATCAAATTATGATTGCGGATACCATCATTATCAATAAAACAGATTTATTTACGGGTGAACTGTCTGATTTGCATGATGCCATTACTCAATTAAACCCTTATGCTGAACTGATACCAACTCAATATGCAGAGGTGGAATGGTCTCGTTTTGAATCATTCACACAGAAGAAGACCTTAGCTGCTAAGCGTTTTGTTGGAGTGGAGTCGGAGGGAAGACCTACTATTAAAGCATGTGTGTTGCGTACTCATGATAAGATTAGTGAAAATGGCTTACGTGAATTTATTGTGTCTTTGCAAGCTCAATGCCCTCGCATGAAGGGGTTTATAAACCTCTTAGACGGACGAATGGTATCGGTGCATAGTGTATATGATACGTTGGAGGTGACCGAAATTCATGACTATATGGGTCCCACAGAGTTTATTGCTTTTGGCGAAGGTATTGATTTACCCTTAATACGTTCCTCGTTTAAAGCATTTTGCTCCATATCTTAAGTTAAAACCACTTACTAACCAATTTCCTAAGTTGAAACTTAACAACCTGTTTTAATGGGTAATCATCATAGCTATGTGCTTACTAAAGCAAAAATACATCAATAATAAACCATAAGCCATGTCACAAACAGTTTCCAATGCTTATCTTAGCCAAAGTACCACGTGTATGACTGATGATATGGAACAACTTTCTTTTAAGCTGAGTGAATTATCCATCAACCCTAATACTGTTTTGGAGTTGATGGGCTATCAAGAGGATGCGCCTGAGGAGTTTTTGCAGATGGTGAAGGATGAACTTTCACTATTACATAATGTGGACGAAATTCAAGGTGCTTATGTGATTAAAGAGGTTCAGATACTAGAAAAATCATTGGCTCAACTACAAATAGAAGATACTATTTTTTCGTTAGGCAAAACGGTTAGTCATTACTATCAAAATGCAGAAAAAATGGCCGTTTTTGTGTGTACTGCTGGTAAAACCATTTCTGATAGAGCAAAAGATTTAATGGCTAGTGGTATGTATATGGAAGGGTATGTGGTGGATGTGTTGGGAACAGTGATTGTTGAAAAAGCAACTGACTTATTACAAGCGCACCTCAATCAACAAATGAGTCTTCAAGGCTTAAACTGTACCAATAGATACAGTCCTGGTTACGCCCAATGGGATGTTGCGGAGCAAACCAAATTATTTTCGTTTTTACCTCCTAAGTGCTGCCAAATTACATTAACCGATTCTTGTTTAATGACTCCAGCCAAGTCGGTGAGTGGTTTTATTGGCATAGGCTCTAGGGTGAAGAATAAAGTGCATGTCTGTAGTGCTTGTTCGAGTTTAAATTGTTTATACCGTAATAAAAAATCAAAATGCCAACTATAACACTTGTATTACCCAACGAAATAGAGAAACACGATTATGAGGTAGGTCAAAACTTATTACAGATTGTGAGGGGGCATGAACACGATATTTCAGCTCCTTGTGGGGGAAATGGCACCTGTGGGAAATGCAAAATAAAGGTCAAAGGCCACGGTATTGTGACGTCTTGTTTATTTTATCCTCAGGATGATTTAGAAGTGGTGATGCCTACCGATAATGAGTTGAGTGTTTTAACTCATCAGTATGAACATACACGTGTACTGTCTTTAAACCCAGGTGAGTTGGCGTTGAATAGTCCTTATCCACTAGGATTGGCAATTGATATAGGTACTACTAGTATAGTATTTTATTGGGTTAACCTAATAACGGGAGGTGTGTTAAAAACCAAAGGCATTGCTAATCCTCAAAAAAAATATGGGGCTGATGTCATCTCACGCATCACCTTTAGTACCTCACCCAACGGCTTGCAATTGCTACAGCGTGAACTGATACAAGCCATCAATGCAGAGATAGCTAATTATCTCAAACGAGAACAACTCACCAATGATTTGGTGGTTAAGATATCGATTAGTGCCAATACCACCATGTTGCACATGTTAATTGGTGTTGATCCATTGCCGCTGGCTTTGGCGCCTTATAAAGCTCCTTTTACGGCTGCAGTCAGTAAAAAGGCATCGGATCTAGGTATTGTTATTCATCCCGATGCACAAATTCATTTATTACCGTCTATCTCTGCTTTTGTGGGAGCCGATATTGTGGCAGGTATCACCAGTTTAGCACCATCACCTCAATATAAAAACATTCTTTTTATTGATATAGGTACCAATGGGGAGATGGCCTTGCTTACGCCAGACAAAAACGTTTGTTGCGCCACTGCAGCAGGCCCAGCTTTCGAAGGGGCTAATATCAGTTGTGGGATGGGTGCTTTTGATGGGGCTATTTCGGTATATTCTGCAGGAACTTATTCAACCGTTGGAAATGAAAAACCCATTGGTATTTGTGGCTCGGGTTTAATTGATATTATTGCTTATTTATTAGATCAAGGTGTTATTGCCTCTGATGGTTTATTATCTGAGGATTATGTGTTGGCTGATGCTGATGCCTCGGGTAATGGAGCGAAGGTGGTATTATCGCCACTGGATGTAAGAGAGGTGCAATTGGCCAAAAGTGCCATTTTCTCGGGTATCAAACTCATGTTGCAATCGCTTGATGTGGCCATAGAAGATGTTGATGTGGTATATTTAGCTGGTGGGTTTGGAAATTATCTAAATCCTCAAAGTGCCATTGCCATTGGTTTGCTAGCTCCTGAGTTTAATAATAAAATTATAACCGTGGGTAATACCTCTGGTAGTGGTGCTGTACTGCATCTTCAGTCAGAGTCTTTTAATGGTTTGTTGGATGAGACAGTACGTAAGACAGAATACCTGGACTTATCTAAACATCCCGATTTTGAGGTGGAGTTTGCCATGAATATGTATTTTTAATAGTAGCTAATAAGACGAGATACAACTTATCTCTTGCATTCATTGATTATATAGACCCACATCACACTTAATATTTAAGTGTGATGTGGGTTTTCTTGTGTTTTCACCTCAAATTTAAACCTCCTCTTTTTGTAAATACTAACTTGAGACCGTTGAAGGGCGTCTTTTTTTTATGTTTTGCAAAGAAAAAAAACGACTTTTTCTCGATAATAATTTAAGATTTGGTTGGAATGTTAATTGTTGTTTCATATTATTGCCAATAATTAACATTCTGACTTTTGTGAGTTAGTCAATCCTACCCTATAAAGTGTTTAAATCAAATTAATTATAAAATTGTTTTCAAAATGTGTTAACTGTCGATCTGTTAATTTGTATTTAAAGATGTAAAGTATTATCTATTGGTTTAGCTTGCTTATAGGCACAATTCAACTAATTATTTTAAGATTAAAAATTAGATTCATGAAAAAATTAAACTTTTATTGTTTACTATCAATGCTTATAGTTGGCTCTTTATCAGCTATCAGTGCAGCAGATTGGTCTTCTATTGCTGTTCCAGCTAATGCAGGAAGCGGGATGACCTGGGAACTTCAAGACAATGTGTCGGATGACTTTAATTATACATTTAATGCAGCTACTACTAAAACAAACTTCGGAAGTAACAAATGGTATAATTTTTACCATAACGCATGGGATGGTCCAGGTACCACCTATTGGAAATATAACAATGTAGCCGTAAATGGAAGTGATTTGGTAATAACCGTTTCTAAAGGTACGGAAACAACAAAAATGAATGGCTTAAAAGCGATTAATTCAGGATGTGTAACTTCTAATAACAAGGTGGTGTATCCTGTATTTGTTGAAGCGGCAGTGAGTGTAGCAAACATTTCGTTAGCGTCTTGCTTTTGGTTGCTTAGTCCTGATGATACTCAGGAGATTGATATTATTGAGAACTATGGTAACGTAGCTTGGTTTAAGCAATTTACTCATATTAGTCATCACTCGTTTGTTCGTAATCCGTTTACCGATTACCAACCAAAAGACTGGAATAGTTGGTTTACAGATAGCAGAGTGTCTGGAACTTACGGTTGGGGCGATTGGAATGCAGGGAATGGACGTCGTTATATGCGTATGGGAGTGAATTGGATTTCACCAAAACACTTTGAATACTATATAGATGGTGCCATCGTTCGCGTATTGTATAATAATGCCATTGCAACTAAAGTAGGATCTACATGGGAATATACGTATTTTAACTCTACGTATAAGGATGGCAATGGATATACTTTTCCTTCGGACAATAGCAGTGGTTATACTGATGTAACAAAATATACGACTTCAACCTCATATGATTTTACAAAATTAGAAGCGGCAAATAATGCGTCTAAAGGTTTTAATGTGATTGATCCAGGTTGGTTTCAAGGAGGTACAACAACGGCTACTGGTTTTACTAAAGCAATGGATATTATTATTAATGTAGAATCACAGTCGTGGTTAGCTACAAGTCACACGCCTTCGGATGCTGATTTAGCTAATTCAGCAAGAAATCAAATGAAGGTGGACTGGGTGAGAGTATATAAACCTGTTGCTTCTAGTGCAACAGTTGCGGTTACTGGTGTAACTGTTAGTCCTGCAACGTTATCTCTTGCTGTAGGTGCCACAGGTACTATCACAGGAGCGGTTATGCCAACTAATGCAACGGTTAAAACAATGACCTTTACATCATCTAATACCGCGGTAGCTACGGTTAACCAAAGTGGAGTGGTTACTGCTGTTAATGCTGGTACTGCTACCATTACTGCAACAACTACTGATGGCAGCAAAAAAGCAACAAGTGCAGTGACTGTTACGGCAGCTACTACCTCAACAACAATTGTGATTGAAGCTGAAAGTTTCACAACGACTGGAGGAACTTATAACGATGGGTTTGTACCTCTTGGAGTGAACAAAACGGCTTCAACTATTAATTATGTGAATACTGGTGATTATGCTAATTATACCATTAATGTAGCAACAGCTGGTGAGTATCAAATTGAATATCAGATTTCGTCACCTTCAGCAAATGCTCAAATCCAATTTACAGCTGACGGAACGCTTATCTCAACCGATAACGTAGTGAATAATGGAGCTTGGGATTCTTATCAATCGCTAGTGGCAAGTAAAAAAGTTAACCTAACAGCTGGTTCGCATACCATACAAATTAAAGCAAGTGGAACCAATGCATGGCAGTGGAATCTTAATAATATCACCCTTACTCGTACTGGTAATATTGTTTCTACCACAATAGCTGTAACAGGTCTTACCATTGATAAAACAACTTTAGCTCTTGAAGTAGGTGCTAAAGGTGTAATCACAGGTGCTGTTGTGCCTACTACTGCAACTGATAAAACCATGACCTTTACATCAGCCAAAACAAGTGTGGCTACGGTGAATCAAAGCGGTGTTGTTACTGCTGTATCTGCAGGAACTGCTGTTATTACATTAAAAACAACAGACGGAGGATTTACTAAAACATGTACTGTTACGGTAACAGCTTTACCAACAGCTAGTGTTATTGTAATTCAAGCTGAAGATTTCACAGGAACTGGTGGCACGTATAACGATGGATTTGTAACTCTTGGCGTGAATAAAGTAGCTGGTTTAGGTATTAATTATGTTAATACGGGCGATTGGGCTTCGTATAACGTGACTATTCCAAGTGATGGCGCATATGAAATTGTGTATAGTATTTCGTCACCAATAACTGGTTCTACCATTGCCTTTAAGGTTAATGATGTTCTTTTCAATACGACTACAGTGCCTAATAATGGAGCATGGGATAGCTATCAGAATTTAACGGCGGTAAGTACTGCAAACTTTACAGCAGGTAATCATGTTGTGAAAGTACAGGCAGGAGCTACCAACTGGTGTTGGAATTTAGATAAGATTACACTGACTAGAACAGGAGCCTTAAAGAATGGCAAATATTCAGGTTCTAAAACTGAATTTAGCTTGTTCCCTAATCCTGTACAAGATGTGTTAAACATACAGTTAGGTCAAGACTTGAATGCAGATGCTAGTTATGTGATTTACAATACAACTGGTAATATGATAATGTCAGGTTCATTAACCGCTGATGTTCAAACTATCGAATTAAATCAATTACCTTCTGGTTTGTATTTAATATATGTTAAAAACGGAAGTGAATTAAGTGTTAAGAAGTTTATTAAGCAGTAGTTTATAAGTTTACCTAATGAAATCGCCCCTTTATCGTAATGATAAAGGGGCGGTTTTTTTTTTTATTTAACTGATTTGCGGTAAGGTTGTTTGTTCTATTTTAAGCCTGTTTTTATGCCTTTTAGAGTCGAAATGTTAAATATTTCAACCATATGCATTAAATAGTCTAATGCTTATTGCTTTGTTAATAGTTGTTTATTAGCATTGCGGTATGTTAATGTTTGTTTACGAGAGTGAATGAATAAGAAAAAAACTGAATCGTACATCAAATAAACACGCAAAAACACCCAATTATTTGACTCTATGATAGATATTCATCATTTTTCTTTACAAGCTCAAAAAAATCCTTTTTATCGGCATTCAAAGTCTATGCTTCTAATATGGAGTTGTTAATCATGCAAATTAAAAGGGCTTGAAGATTGTTCTACATGCAAAACGAAGGCATTAGCTACAAGTAATTTTTGCGAAAAAGGAACAACTCCTCCCTATTTTTTATTATTATAATCATAATGTTGGTTTAATAGGTTATGACCCAAATACGCGTTTGAGTATATCGTTTACCCTAGCCAATGGGTCTTGACGAATGTCTTTTTCTTCGCTGGCTACCTTTAAGAATAACCCATCCAGGGCTTTGTTGGTTAAGTGTGCATCTAAATCTGTATTTACAGTTTTTAAACCCGCCACTTGACCAGCAATGCTACCCGCCACTAAGTTCCAGCTTTGGGTTAGTGTTTTCCACGCATCATTGGTTGATATGGTGCCTAACAGTTTTTTGTCAAGCGACTTCTGAATTTTAGGATTGTATAAAGCATACAAATTATCGTAGGTTCCAGTACGAAGAAATCTTGTGGCAGAAACTGAATCTCCTTTTAAGATGGTAAAAGCATCGGTGATGGTGATATTCACGATGGCTTCCTTGAAAATTGGTCCCGCTTCCTTGGCTGCGTCTTCAGCCGAGCGGTTGATGCCTAAGATTACATTTTCCACCAATGCCGCTCCTCCAGGTACTAATTTGATGTTATCAAGAATTATATTCGCTTCCTCTGGAAGAAGAATCTTCACCAATTTATCTTTATAATAACCGTCCGTTAAACCTAAAATAGTGGTGGCTGTATCGGTGCCCACACGTAATGCTTCGCGTAAGCCACTAGCTACCTCGCTTTCGGTTAACGATAAGTCGTCCACATTTTCTAATAAATCACACGATACGAGTGTGAATGAAAGCAGTAGTATACTTAATATTCTCATAATTATAGTGTTTTAAATGAATGTTGAAACGTACGTTTTATTTATTTGTTAATTGAATCGATAAATCCAACGCATTTGCGACAAGTAAAAGGTTTGAAATTCTTACATCTTCCCCATTTTCAATCCTAGAAATGTAGGGACGCTTTTTACCAACTGTTTCAGCCAGTTTCTCTTGCGTCATATGTAATTCTTTTCGTCTATTCTTAATAATCTCTCCGAAATAATAGGAATAGGCATCTTCTTGCAATTTCGCTCTACTTTCCGAACCTTTTTCACCATAGCGTTCTGACAATAAGTCCTTTGCTTTCAATGTTTTCATAATTCCTTACTTTTTAAATACTCCTCTAATATTTTCTCAGCTTCTTTAATTGCTTTTAAATAGTCTTTATTCGATTTCTTTATAAATCTATTTAAACAAATGGCCTTTGTACATTCAGAAAAATTCAAGTGATCAATCGCAAAAATCATTATTCGATATTCGTTTCCTGATTTAATACGTAACTCATAGAACCTCGAATTTTTAAGCTTTTTTACAAAATTAGTATGAACAACTCTTACCTCTTCAATTATCACAATCAGCTGAAAGAATTTATCAGAGACTCTTTGTCCTTGTGCATCGATAAAATCCAAGCATTTTTCTGTAATGTCAATTTCTCTTAC
>QKIO01000254.1 GCA_003251015.1 Bacteroidales bacterium | reverse complement strand
TCGCTAATTATTTTTTAGATTTACAATACTAAATCCTAAATCACTTTGGATTAACTAACAACCAGAATATGGCATTAAGTCCTCCCCTATTGATTGCTCACCGTGGCGAATCAGTTGATGCTCCTGAGAATACCTTAGCGGCCATCAACTTGGCTTGGCAAAGAGGAGCTGCGGCTGTGGAAATTGATGTGCAGTTAACCGCCGACCATAAAATAGTGGTTATTCACGATACCGACACCTTACGCGTGGCGGGTATAAAAAAGGTGATCAAAAAATCGAGACTTCACGATTTAGCTAATTTAGACGTGGCTCATTTTTTTAAACCCACCTTTGCCCCTCAACACCTACCTACTTTGCAGCAGGTTTTAGATACAGTACCACCGCATGGCAAGCTGGTGATTGAACTAAAAAGTAATGCATCCATCGTCCCCTACCTGACTCATCTATTAAACAAAAGTCACTTACAGCCTCATCAAATCGAAATCATAGCCTTTGATGCCAACACGTTAGCCTTGGCAAAAACTCAAATGCCACAGTATAAAATGTTATGGCTGCTCGATTTAGATTATTATTGGCCGTGGTGGCTCCTGTGGATTAACCCAAACAAATTAGTGCTTAAAGCTAAACTTATGGGTTTTGATGGGGTGAATGTATGGGCAGGCCGTGTGATTACAAGTTCGTTTGTAGATCATTTTCACCAGTCTAACCTCTTGGTTTACACATGGACGGTCAATAACCCCATGCAAGCGCAAGCATTACAAAACATGGGTGTGGATGGCATCACCACCGACAAAGCGCACTGGATGGCTAATCAACTTCTTCCTTAGTTTCTTAACATATGGCAAATGTAATTATTGGCATTCATGGTTTAGGGAATAAACCACCCAAACAGATATTAGAGCACTGGTGGCTACATGCCATTCGCGAAGGCTTGAAAATGCATGGCTTTAAAACCAACACGCCCAAATTTGAGCTGGTCTATTGGGCTGACATCACCCACGAACAACCATTAAACATTTTTGTAAAAGATCCTGAAAGTCCTTTTTACGCGGCCGAGCGGTATGTGAAATCACCAAAAAACTTCCATGTTGAAAACCATTCCATACGCCGTAAGGTGGTCGATTTTTTAAACGAACAAATCAACAAACTATTCTTAAACGCCGATTTTAGTCTTAACTATTCTTTTATCACCAACTCTATACTACGTAATTATTTTAACGACTTAAATGTTTATTACAAAGAAGAATGCACCATTGACAATGCCTTTGAATGTAAGATTAAAGAACTTATTCGCAATCGTTTGTTAACGGTTTTAGAGAAATATAAAAACGACAATGTGATTCTAGTTAGCCATTCAATGGGCTCAATTGTAGCGTTTGATGTGTTATCGTTTATGGCTGAAAACATCAAAGTACATACCTTTATCACCATGGGTTCTCCACTGGGTTTACCCATTGTAATCAACAAAATTGCCCTTGAACAAAAGCAACGCATCGTCGGCAAAAATCATATGATTACACCTAATAGCGTGAGTCGCCATTGGTATAATTTTTCAGATATTTCTGATAATGTAGCCCTTAATTATAAACTAGCCGATGACTTTTTACCCAATGACAATGGCATAGAACCCATTGATTTTTTGGTGACCAACAACTACGAGTATAAAGGCAAACGAAATCCTCATAAGTCGTATGGTTACTTACGTACAAAAGAATTCTCTACTGTTTTAGATGCCTTTATAAACAATCAGGAACTTACCTTACAGCAATTAATTAAACAACGTTCGACACAGGCTTTGGGTGATGTCAAAAGGCATTCTGCCATGTACTTTCAACGTTTCAAACAGTTTTTACACATCTAAGTTTCAAACCCATCAACTATGACTAAGTTACGTTCTGAATTACTGAATCAACTCTCAACTACAGCCTTTGACATCGCCATTATTGGTGGTGGTGCTACTGGCGTGGGTGCTGCGCTAGAAGCTGCTTCGAGGGGTTATAAAGTGGTGCTGGTGGAACAGGCCGATTATGGCAAAGCCACTTCAAGCCGCAGTACTAAATTAGCTCATGGCGGTGTGCGTTACTTGCAGCAAGGCAATATTTCGTTGGTGCTGGAGGCCTTAAAAGAACGAGGCATCATGCGTCGCAATGCGCCTCATCTGGTTCATGACCTCCCTTTTGTGGTGCCCGTTTACGATTGGTGGGAAGGCCCATTCTATGGTATCGGACTAAAGATTTACGACCTATTAGCTGGCAAAGAAGGATTTGGCCCTTCTAAGTTATTATCTAAAGAAGAGACGCTTGAAGCTATACCAACCGTTGAAACAGAAGGTTTACGGGGTGGCGTGATATACCATGATGGACAATTTGACGATGCCCGTTTGCTCATCAATCTTGTGCAAACAGCCGCAGAACAAGGCGCCATCCTACTAAACTATGTTAAAGCCACGGGTTTAATCAAACAAGGCACTACCCTGGCAGGTGTTGAGGTGTTAGATGTGGAGACCAACCAGATCTATTCTATTAAATCAAAAGTTGTTATTAATGCCACTGGGGTATTTACCGATGTATTTAGAACCATCGACGATGCACAAGCAAAAAACATAATGACCAGCAGTCAAGGCGTACATCTGGTTTTGGATGCTTCTTTTCTAGCAGGGCATACCGGCATTATGGTGCCTCATACCGACGATGGCCGTGTCCTCTTTGCGGTGCCTTGGAATAATTGCACACTAATTGGCACTACCGACACCCCTGTTTCGGAACATCTATTAGAGCCTAAAGCGCAAGAGGCAGAAATAGAGTTTCTGTTGAAACATGCGGCTCGTTACCTCTCTAAAGACCCGCTGCGTAGTGATGTGAAAAGTATTTTTGTAGGATTGCGCCCTCTTGTGAGTAATACGCAAGATGAGGGTAACACTGCTGCCATCTCACGCGACCACACCATCACCATCTCACGAAGTGGACTTATCTCTATTGCGGGAGGTAAATGGACTACCTACCGTAAAATGGGTGAAGATGTGATTGAACAAGCCATTGTTTTGGGCGATTTACCAACACATCCATCCAAAACAGAAACCCTTAAAATTCATGGTTATCATCAAGATACCAACACATTGGGTCACCTAAACTTTTATGGCTCTGATGCCAGTCTTTTAAATAGGCTTATTGATGCCAATGCTGAATATGGTCAATTATTACATCCCGACTATCAATTTGTAGTGGGACAAATTATTTGGGCGGTACGTCATGAGATGGCTCTTACCATCGAAGATTTCATTGCCCGCCGCATTCGTTTATTGCTGATGGATGCCAAAGCGGCCATTCAAATTGCACCTACTGTGGCTAAGTGGATGGCCATTGAACTGGGGCGCGATAAGCAATGGGAAACACACCAAGTAGAACAATTTACCCATTTGGCAGTTAATTATACAGCTTGATGAAGCAATGCTCCACAAAAGCTTTACTTTTGATGGCTGCCTTGACATATTGGGTTGAGAGATACCAAACACCTCCTGAAATCGATTTTTAAAACGATAAATTAATACGAATGAAAGTACTTATTCTTTGCACAGGTAATAGCTGTAGAAGCCAGATGGCACATGGTTTTTTACAATCTTTTGATAAAAACATTGACGTTTTTTCGGCAGGAACGGAAGCTTCTGGTCGTCTGAATGCCAAAGCGGTTAAAGCAATGGGCGAAATTGGTTTAGACATTAGCCAACATACCTCGGACTCAGTAGATAAATACTTAAACGAGGAGTGGGATTATGTTATTACTGTTTGTGGAGGTGCTAATGAGTCGTGCCCTACTTTTACAGGTAAGGTTAAACAACGTTTACACATTGGGTTTGATGACCCATCACACGCAGTTGGTAGTGATGAGTTTATTTGGAGTGAATTTATTCGTGTTCGCGATGAAATAAAAGCTGGCTTCTATAAATTCTACCTTGAAAATATTAAAAAGTAGTCCTAAAATATGCTTTAATTTCAGGTATACACCACGAAAACGACAGAGAGGATAAACTAAGAACGGCTTAGACTCCCGACACATTTGTTTTTATGAAATCATTCAAAATAAGGCCGAGACGCTGAAGAGTTATTCTAATTTGGCTCGGCCTTATTTATTTGGTAAAATAAATCAGACGTCAATAGCTGACATACTTATTAAACTAACATTGGGGATTGAACTCTACTGCTAGAAGTTGACACTTAGTAGGGCATTTAGCTCACAAAACAATTCGTTTTCACCTAAATACTTAACCATGAAATTTAA
>QKIO01000373.1 GCA_003251015.1 Bacteroidales bacterium | reverse complement strand
GTGGCGACGATTGTCAGTCCTATTTTCTAGCAACACCAGAGCAGAAACTAGAATTAGAAAAACGTCTTGTCTTTAAACGTGGCAAACGATTTCATAAAGCTGAGTAATGAAAATAGCTAAACCTTAACCCATTCTCTCCAAACCTCAAACTCCTCTCCGAACCACTTTTCTTCGAACCTCGAACCCCTAACTCCTCTCTCCGAACCCCGAACTCTTTATCCTCGAACTCCTCTCTCCGAACTCTTTATCTCCGAACCCCTAACTCCTCTCTCCGAACCTCGAACTCTTTATCTCCGAACCCCTAACTCCTCTCTCCGAACTCGTTTCTCCCAAACTTTAACACCTACTCAATGGTAATTACCTCACCAAATAGCTTTACGATATCGCCTTGACGTAATTTAGCACGTTTGCGTAGTTCTATTTCGCCGTTGACCTTAACATCTTCGTTTTCAACAATTTCTTTAGCGTGCGCTCCGCTCTCTGCAAAGCCCATGATTTTTAGGAGTTTAATCAACTCTATGTATTCGTCTTTTAAGGTAAAACTAGCCATTGGTCGCTTTTTTTAATGAAGATGCAAAGGTATGTTTTCCTTTATTAGAAGCAAATTGCGTTACTTGTTATCTGAATAATTTATAGGTGCTTAATAAGTCGGCTATAATATGTACTTTTGTGCCACTATTAATTAATATTTTTTTTGATGACATTCGAACAACTAGGCGTTAACAAAGATTTCGTGAAAGCACTCACCGAAATGAAGATTATTAACCCTACGCCAATACAAAGTGAAGTTATTCCACTTTTATTACACGCCGATACCGACCTTGTTGGTCAGGCACAAACTGGCACTGGTAAAACAGCTGCTTTTGGACTTCCATTGTTACATCGCATTAGTGCCAAACATAAAGTTATACAGGTTCTTATCTTGTGTCCTACTCGTGAGTTAGGTCAGCAGATAGCTAAGCAGCTTTTTAAATTTACAAAGTACTCCGATAAAATATTTACCGAATCGGTATATGGTGGTGCGCCCATCGAAAATCAAATTAGTGCCTTGCGACGTCCTACTCACATTGTGGTGGCTACCCCTGGACGCTTAATTGATTTAATGAAACGTAAAGCACTCGATTTATCTAACGTTCAAACAGTGGTGTTAGACGAAGCCGATGAAATGTTAACCATGGGTTTTAAAAAGGATTTAGATATTATCCTTGGAAGTTTGCCTAATGCGCAAAATAAATGGTTGTTTTCGGCTACCATGCCAGAAGGAATACGTCAAATCATCAAAAAGCATTTGTCGCCTAAAGCGCATTATATTGAAATTAGCAAACGTGATAAAGTTAACAAAAACATCGACCACCAATTTTTAATTTGTGAGGAGATGGATAAGTTTCACGTCTTGTTACAAATGATTAATTCAGAACGTAAAAATCGTGGTATTATCTTCTGTAGAACCAAAACCGCTGCTCAAACTCTGGCCAAACAGTTAATTGCTAAAAATATTTCTGCAGATGCTATTCATGGCGACTTAAAACAGATTGAACGCGACAAGGTGATGCGTGCTTTTAAGAATGAGAGTCTTCAAATTTTGGTAGCTACTGATTTGGCCGCTCGTGGTTTAGATATCGACGATTTGGCTTATGTGGTGCATTATCAATTGCCCGATAAAGAAGAGTATTACACTCATCGCAGTGGACGTACTGCACGTGCAGGTAAAAAAGGTATTTCACTGGCTCTTGTGAACACTCAAGAAACCAAACAAATTAGATTCTTTGAAAAAGCATTGGGTATTGCCTTTTCTCAAATTAGACCTATTAAGTAGTAATATATATAGCCATGACCGAGATTGAAAACAAAATAAAACTTACAGTTCAAAAACGAATTGTTCTCTTTTCTGTGATATTGTTTGTGGCTAAGGTCGTGGCATATTACATGACTAATTCTATTGGTATTTTAACCGATGCGTTAGAAAGTACAGTTAATGTGTTGACTGGTTTTGTGAGTTTATATAGTATCTCGGTGGCTCTTAAACCTAAGGATAAAAATCATCCTTTTGGTCATGGAAAAATAGAGTCTTTATCAGCTTCTGTCGAAGGTATCTTAATTGTAATTGCTGGTTTGGTTATTATTTATGAAGCTGTCAAACGCTTTTTTACCCCAGCCGATATTCAACAGCTCGACATTGGTATTATCATTGTGGCTATTGCAGGGATAATCAATTATATCTTGGGTTATTATAGTATTCGAACAGGCAAGAAGCATGGTTCTATTGCACTTATTGCTGGAGGCAAACATTTACAATCCGATACCTATTCCACCATTGGTTTAGTTATCGGTTTAATTGTTCTTTATTTTACTAAAATGGCTTGGCTCGATAGTGTGATTGCCATTATTTTTGGATTGGTTATTATCATCACTGGTTTTAAAATTCTGAAAGAAACCACGGCTAATTTGATGGATGAAGCTGATTTTGAGGTGCTAGAGAATATTACTAATATCCTTTGGGATAAAAAGCATGAGACGTGGATTGACTTACATAATTTGAAATTAGTTAAATATGGTAATGAACTTCATATCGATTGTGATTTAACCATGCCTTGGTATTTCGATATCAGAGTCGCTCACAAAGAAAGTGATGTAATTAAAGAATTAATTTTAAAGCATTACAATGATAGAATTGACTTTACCATCCACTTAGACCCTTGTAAACCTGAACAATGTGTCAATTGTGCGGTGAAAATCTGTGAACATCGAAATGCAGAGTTTAATGGCAACATCCTTTGGGGATGTAAAAAAGGGTAGTGTTTTTGTTTTGATGTTTCAATTCGTAATTTAGCATTCTTAAAGTAACAAAAAGCCGTATGGCAAAATCAAATAAAAAAGAAATAAAGCAACTTGCCGTCCGTGAAAAAGCACAGGTGCGCAATCACAAGGCATCATTTACCTTGAACGATAAGGAATTAAACGCCTTGAATGTATATTGTAAAAAATATAAAGTGCCTAATAAATCTAAGTTTATGCGCGAAATTGTGATGCGAGTGGTGATGGAAAAATTCATGGATGATTATCCCACCTTGTTTGGCAAAGAAGATTTAGATAAATTAATCGTTTAGTTTATCGCGTTTAAATTTAAGGTTTCAACCCAAGTCTTTACCCTGCCATTGGTCATATCTGGCTCGTTATCTTCATCTAACGCTAAGCCCACAAAATAGTCATCAATCACAGCCTCCGACTCCGAAAAATCGTACCCGTCAATGGGCCATCTGCCAATAATCTTGCAGCCTTTTTCTTTAAGTAAGTAGTACAGTTTTCCCATTCCATTACAAAATGTATCGGGGTAGGTGTGTTGGTCGCCACAGCCAAATAAAGCAAATGTTTTCTTTGATAAGTCTAGCGACAATAATAAATCCACAAATAGTTCAAAATCATCCTGTAGGTTGCCAACACCCCATGTTGAGGTGCCTAGTATCATCACGTCGTAACTCTCAATTTGTGGCGCACGTAAGGTGTTTACCGATGTGCATTCCGCTTGAGGTAAATGCTTGTGTATTTTATCAGCAACAAACTGCGTGTTGCCCAATGACGAACCGTATAATATGCCTATTTTCATTTTCTAATGTTTTGAGTGATGTAACTGCTTACTTCTCAAGCAAACAATACCGTGGTGATAATGTTTATTTCTTGCGAATCAGAAATAGTCCATCACGAAGTGGAAGTATCACTTTTTCAAGGCGTACATCGTCTTTAACCAGTTTGTTAAATTCTATAATACCTTTGGTATATGCGTCTTTTTCTACTAGGGGTTCAATCACTTTTCCATCCCATAATATATTGTCTGCTAATATGTAACCACCGTCATTAAGTAGGTCTAGAGCCAGTTTTAAATACGTAGGGTATTCTCGTTTGTCGCCATCTAAAAACACTAAATCGTATTTTTTGGTAAGTCTAGGCATCAATTCCACGGCACTGCCTATGTGTAGGGTTATTTTGTTTTCTAAGCCTGCCTTGTTAATGTATTTGTGGATAAAAGCTTCTGCTTCATCATTAATCTCTATGGTGTCGATATGACTATTGGGTTGATGCATTCCCATAGCCATACTGATGGCTGAGTAGCCTGTAAAAGTGCCAATTTCTAACACGTTGAGTGGCTTTATCATGTTGCACAGCATTTGTAAAAGTGCGCCTTGATGATGTCCGCTCAGCATGCGAGGTTGTAACATCTGCAGGTGGGTTTCTCTATTTAATTCTTGTAGTATAGATGGCTCTTCATCGATATGATGA